>PFJC01000010.1 GCA_002782865.1 Candidatus Uhrbacteria bacterium CG_4_10_14_3_um_filter_41_21 | reverse complement strand
AAGGCAAAAATATGGGTGAGAGAAAAAGTGCAACCGCTGAAAATTATTAACGCACTTTTTCTTGAACCGCATACATGCTGTTAGGCGATGTAAATAAATTCGCGAGCGATAGCGAGCATTATTCGGGCAAATTTTATTTTTTTAATTCTCCGCGAATTCTTTCTATTTCTTTAACGTCCTTTACTTTTTGCCTCATCCTGTTTAATTCTTGTCGTTTTTGATTATTCTTTTCTTCAACTCCAAAAAGGCTGATAGCGACAGCTAATATATTATCAACAGATTTATCTTTTGAACCCGCAATTTTTTCTGCTAATTTTTTTAGCCCTTCTGTCATGTCTTCTCGTTTCTGAAATTCGGGCTGGCTTTGCATAAGATTGAAAATTTCTTCTGCATTCATTTGCGGTCTGATTTGATTGGCAAAACCCTCAAAAATTTTTCGTCCGCGCTCAACATTTGCTTTAAATTCATCTTCGTGTACTTTTTCGATATCATCAATATCTTCTTCTGTTATTTTTCCCGTTTCGATTAATTTTTCAGCGTCGGTAACATCATAATTTCTACCTTGATGGAGTTTGTAATAAAGTACTTTTCCAGAATGTGAAATATTAATTTGTCTGCCTTGAAATTCTAGTGGTTGCGGTTGAACCCACTTTTCTGGGATAGGCGTACCTGAAACACCTAAGGGTTTTCCCGTTTCATCTTTTTGAATGATATGAACATCTACAAAGTTCAAGGCTTTGTCTCGGCGGATTTTTCCATTTTTATCTATGGCGGCGATTAGTATATGTTCTGCATCTGATTCGGCGAAATCCCTGAAACTAGCTCGCCTCATTATTTTATTCTTGGTTTTGTCTTCTGTACGAGATAGAAATAAGCCATACCCATTTTTAAGTAATTGTGCTTCTAGTGCTTCAAGTTCGCCTTTCTCTACTGAGATATCAACATCTTTGTGTTCGCCGATGTATTTTTCAGGGTTTTCGCCGGCGCCATTCATTAAGGATATATTTAAAGCTCCATCAAGGTGCCAATTCAAATCAGATCCCTCAAATGCCTGACCTAATTCTCTTAGGCTCTGATTCATAGTTTTAATTACCTCAGGAGACGGTTTTTTGCGGACGAAATTTTCGTCAATTTTTTCCGTAAAGTCTTCCCATGGCGGTTGCTCTTGTTCATAATATTCAGCCCGAATTTCAGAAGCTTCACGTTGTTCTTCTGTCATCATTCCCTCAGCTTTATTAATTTTTTTTTGTGTTGGATTGTATTTTTCTGGATTCATAAAAAATATAATTTTGCCCGAATAATTTTTCTGCGATAGCAGAAAAGAATTTATTTATTTCAGCTAACGTTGCCGATATGCGAAGTTTTTACGACCGAAGGGAGTAAAAATTTGGGTGAGAGAAAAAGTGTATCCATTAAAGATTATTTACACTTTTTCTTGAACCGCATATCGTGCTGTTAGGCGTTGTAAAATTTTTACACTTTTTGTTTTTTTCGCTCACTCACGGGGGCGGGGGGGGGGCGTCAATCACTATGGCGAAAGGGGGCAGAGGGGAACAAAAGGGGTGAATGCCCACTGTAGCCATTCAATTACATTCAATATCATTTTTGGAAAATAAATAAATGTTCGTGCATGATCAAAAGGAAATTACTTTCTTTTGAGCGTTTTACCCAAAAACCAGTAGCACTGCAATTATGTTGTTTTTTGATTATGTCCTCCTTTAGTTGAAAGCCACAATCTAAAAATTTGTTCATGACCTTAAAAGCTAACGGTTGATACATTTTGTTCCTTCGTGTGTCGCCCATTAAAACCGCACAAAATTTTCCAGTTTTTAAAACTCGGTGTAACTCTTTGGCGACTTTTTCTATTTCTATAACAAATTCTTCTATATCATGAATATTTGATAAGTCCGTTTTTATTTTACCTTCACTATATTTAACAATGTCAACATATGGTGGATGGGTGAGTACAAAGTCTATCTCGCCGTCCTTAATAAAATTCATGTCTCGGGCGTCGCATTTTATTATTCTTTGTTTTGCCTTATTGTCAACTTCGAACTCCAAAGATTGTTTTGTTCGTTCCAAAGCTTCTTCGTTTACGTCGACACATGTAATATGCCTATTTAAGATTTTTGCCTCTATGGCAGTAGTGCCACCACCGATCATACAATCCAACAGATGATCTTTTTCTTTCGAATAACGTAAAATTAAATTGCGCACCACTTCTGGTGCCCAATTTCCACGCCAGTCTGATTTGTGAGTAGCCCAATTTCCACGACGTGGAAATGACCAAACTGTTGTGCATTCCAAATCAAAATTATCGGGATGTAATTTTAGTTGTGTGTTCGTCATGTTTGTGCACCTTTGGGTAGAGGTAATCCTAGTTTTTGTAATGGCAAATATTTGAAGTAATACTGGCAACCCACAGATATTATATAATCAAGAACATCTTTGTACTCAGGTTTCCTAAACCAGTCACTTAAAATGTAGATATATTCAACCTCGATATTTAGTGGTGCCATTAATTTGGCGTATTGCTTTCTTTTAAAATCACAGGTTTGTAGTTTTTCATCAACGGATCCAGCCACCTTCTGAAATTTTACTTCTATAACAAATAAAGTGTTATTGATAATTACATACAAAGCTTCGTCGGGCAAAAGTTTTTTGGATAATATTTTTTTATAATCAACACCTTGTGTTGTTAAATATTTATACAGGCCGTGCTTCTTTAAACTTTTTGCGACCGTTATATTCTAATTAAAAATGCGACATAGGCTATCATGTAGTTACTGCTAACTCATGACTAAATGCCTATGCCACACATAGATGAGCGT
>PFJC01000029.1 GCA_002782865.1 Candidatus Uhrbacteria bacterium CG_4_10_14_3_um_filter_41_21 | reverse complement strand
AACAAAGCATATGAATGAAAAATTACACGCAATGAGACACTCTTGTGCTCATGTACTAGCAGCAGCTGTACAAAAATTGTATCCAGACGCAAAGTTTGGAGTTGGTCCTGTGGTCGACAATGGTTTTTATTATGATATCTCACTTGATAAAACATTATCGGAAACAGATCTGAAGGCTATTCAAAAAGAGATGCAGAAGATCATAAATCAAAAGCATGAGATGATTCGAGAAGAATTAAGTTTGGACGAAGGAATCGAATTATTCAAAAAGATGAAGCAAGATTTTAAGGTTGAGCTTTTGTATGATCTTAAAACAAAAGGGACTACAAAATTCGGCGAAGATGAAAGTGCGGATATTGATATCAATAACCCCGAGGTAGCCACAATTTATAAAACTGGGGAGTTTACCGATCTTTGTCGCGGGTCACATGTTGCCAATACTTCAGAAATTGTCGCTTTTAAGTTATCAAAAATTGCTGGAGCTTATTGGCGTGGTAATGATCAGAATCCACAGATGCAACGCATTTATGGTCTTTGCTTTGAAACTAAGGAAGATCTTGATGCTTATGAAAAGATGATGGAAGAAGCTAAAAAGCGTGATCATCGCAAGCTTGGTCAAGAACTCGATCTTTTTGCTTTTTCAGATTTAGTTGGTCCGGGTTTACCGCTTTTCACTCCACGCGGAACAGTAATGCGTGAGCAACTCACTAGCTTTGTTTGGGAGATAATGAAACCATACGGCTACACTAAGGTTGATATTCCACACATTGCCAAGTCGGATCTTTATAAAGTATCAGGTCACTGGGATAAATTTGCTGATGATATTTTTAAAGTTCATAGCGACAAAACAGATACGGTTTTTGTAATGAAGCCAATGAACTGTCCACATCATACTCAAATCTACGCTTCAAGAATGCGAAGTTATCGTGATTTACCAATTAGATATAGTGAAGTTACTAAGGTTTATCGAGATGAAAATACCGGACAATTACAGGGATTGTCTCGTGTGCGATCTATCACTCAGGATGACGCTCATGTCTTCTGTATGATGAGTCAGGTAAAAGATGAGGCGAAATCTCTTTATGAAATTATTACTAAGTTCTACGCAGCTTTTGAAATGCCGCTAAGCATTCGGTTGTCTATTCATGATGAAGACAATATGGATAAATATTTGGGCGGGAAAGAAGTTTGGAAAAAATCAGTGGGAATGCTGGAAGATCTTTTAAAAGAGCTAGGCAAAGACTATGTAACAGCACCGGGAGAGGCGGCTTTCTACGGCCCAAAGATTGATTTTATTGCTACTGACGCTATTGGTCGCGAGTGGCAGTTGGCAACTGTTCAGCTTGATTTTAATCTTCCGGAACGATTTGAGCTTGAATATGTTGATGAGAAAAATGGTCGCGAACGCCCAGTAATGCTCCATCGGGCAATCTTAGGATCAGTTGAGCGTTTTATGGGAGTAATGATTGAACATTACGCCGGAGCATTCCCGATGTGGTTGGCACCAGAGCAAATTAGAATCGCGCCAGTTTCTGATGATTATATCGATTTTGCAAAAGAGCTGAAAGCCAAATTAGTTGATGTCAATATCAGAGTTGATATTGATAGCAGCACGGAAACGGTTGGTAAAAAAATCAGGGCAGCCGCCCAGATGAAAGTGCCATGGACAATTGTTGTTGGTGAAAAAGAAGTTGCCGGTAATGATTTGAAAATCAATGTTTTTGGTCAAGTTGATGATTTGATTATCGCCCAAGACAAAATTGTTGAAGAGGCGCAGAAGGCAGGGAAGATGCCTCTGTAGAGGCGTATTGCAATACGCCCGTACGAACCGGGAAGAGATTTAGAAATTTTAACAAAAAAACAACGCACTCGATTATTGAACGCGTTGTTTTTATTTTTTAAACAATGTCTTCTACTGCTTCTTCTTCTGATTCTTCGGCCATTGTTTCTTCTACCTCTTCTTCGTCTCCTTGTGGCATGTCGTTCATCCCTCCAAATAGTCTTTTCAAAAATCCCATAATGTTTTATTAAACGAATCAATAATTTTTTTAAGCGGCTTGATCACGAGCTTCATCTCTGGCATCGGCTCGTGCTGTGTTTGTATTCTGCGCGTCGACCTGTTCTCTCATTCTTGCAACCTCGGCGCTAAGGGCGTCTCTTCGAGTTGCGCCTGTTGTTGAGAAAGAATTATTAACGCGATCTTTTGCGCTTGGTATGCCCATATCTACTGAAGTTTTTTGATGCGATCGATCACCACCAAACCAACTGGCAAAAGTTTCTCTTAATCCCATATGTATTGATTTTATGCTTATATGCCAAGTTTACGTGGGTTTGACTGAATATACAAGAGGATTTTAACCGGTTGTGGAAAACTCAGAAATTAGCTAGAATTTTGGCTAGTATTTGAAGAGTATTATCAATGTTCAGCCATATTAGTGACGATCGTCACTAATATGGCTAGGCAGGTTATGAAAAAACCAAAAATCATAGCAATACTGGGACCAACAGCTAGTGGAAAGACTGGTTTGGCGCTTCAGGTTGCTAAGAAATTGAACGGAGAGGTGATTAACGCTGATTCTCGCACAATTTATCAGGAAATGAATATTGGAACAGCTAAGCCGGTGTTTAAGAGGGGACAGGTTGTTGATGACGTCCTCCACTGGGGTTTTGATCTTGTAAGTCCAGATCAACATTTTCAGGCCTATAATTTTAAAGAGTTCGCGGAATCTAAGATTGCCGATATCCTCGAACGAGGAAAATTGCCAATAATCGCTGGTGGAACCGGATTATATATCCAAGGTTTAGTTGATAATTTTGATTTTGAAGGCGACAAAGCGGTGGAGCCAAAATTCGAAGTTCTTCAAATTGGAATTTTGGTTAATCGTGAAGAGCTTTACAAACGGACCGACGATCGGGTTGATCAGATGATCGCGTCAGGACTAGTCGACGAAGTCAGATCTTTGAAAGAAAAATATGGTTGTAGCGTTAAGTCAATGACAGGAATTGGTTACAGGCAGATTTGTCAGTTCTTAAACGGGGAGGTTAGTCTGGCAGAAGCTATCAGAATTATTAAACGCGATTCCAGACATTATGCCAAACGCCAGATGACTTGGTTTAAACGTGATGATAGAATCAAATGGATAAAGGATTCAAAAGAGGCGATGGAGTTAATTGAAAAGTTTCTGAAATAAAAAAACACCGGGCGTTTGCTCGGTGTTTTTGCTCAATCTTATTTCAATTTTTCCTCAAGTAAATCACCTGCGGTCATTGGGTCGGCGTTGCCCTTGCTTTCTTTTATAACTTGGCCTAATAAAAATTTAACCAACTTTTCTTCACCAGCCTTGTAGCGCATTACCTCTTCTGGATTACTGGCCAATACTTTATCAATAATCATGTCGAGTTCATTTGAATCTTCCATCTTGGTTGCGCCTAAATCTTCAACCACATGACTTGGATCAGCTCCTGAGTCTAGCATGGCGCTGAGTACTTCTAGGCCCTTAGCACCGGTAATTTTATTGTCAGCAATCATTACAATAAATTCAGCAAAGTTTTCTGGAGTGATTTTGGCAATTCTGATATCGATTTTTCGCTCAGTCATTAATCCCATTAATTTGTTCAAAAGCCAGCTAGCAAACATTTTTGCCAAACGCCTGGTATATTCCATTACATCATATTCTTCAATTTCCGGTTTTGATTTTAGCCAGGCTGCCAGCTCGCTCATCGAAGCTTCGGTAAAGTCAGCCAGGGCTGGGTCGTCAATCATCTGCTTGGCGTCTGCGGCTTTGAATCCATATTCAGTTACAAAGCGTTCGCGTTTAGCGTCAGGAAGCTCTGGAATTTGATTCTTGATTTCATCGGCCATATCTTTGAGCATCATTGGCGCAATATCTGGCTCAGGGAAATATCTATAATCTGCGAATCCTTCTTTTGTGCGCTGTTCTTCGGTTCGCATTTTAGGATCATTCCAACCACGGGTAGTCGTTTCAGATGGCGGGGTATTCATGAGCCATAGTTTTGTTTGGCGCTGAATTTCGTATTCAATTGCTCGCTCGATTGATTTAAAAGAGTTTACATTTTTGATTTCTGTTTTTGGATGCAGTTTGTCAGATATTGGTGTGCCGTTTTTATCAACTTCTCGAAGTGAAATGTTAACATCGCAACGCAACTGACCTTTTTCCATGTCTCCGTCGGATACCCCCAGTGTTCTAACTAGTAGTCTCATTTTTTGAACATAAGCTTTAGCCTCCGCAGCGGTTCTGATATCTGGTTTTGTTACAATCTCGCAAAGTGGTGTGCCGCCGCGATTAAAATCAACATAAGTTTTTACGTCTTCACCATGGATATTTTTAGCAGCATCTTCCTCCAAGTGTAAGCGTTCGATCCTAATTTTGACCGGCTCATCTTCACCGGGGACATCTAAAATCATTTGACCGTTTTCCATAATTGGTAAATCAAACTGTGAAATCTGATAGGCCTTTGGCAGATCCGGGTAAAAATAATTTTTGCGATCAAATTTTGAATAATCGGCAATTGTCCCTTCTAGCGCTAGCCCAATTAAAATTGCCCAGCGTACTGCTTGTTCGTTTGGAACCGGTAACACTCCGGGGTGTCCTAAGCAAATTGGGCACACATTAGTGTTTGGTTTGATATTTTCTGCGTGAGCGCTGCAGCTACAAAAAAGCTTAGTTTTTGTTTTTAGCTGAACATGCGTTTCAAGGCCGATTACTGGTTGAAGTTTCATAGAATATTAGAGGTTTAGAGATTAGAAGTTTATCCGGCGTAGCCGGACCAGGCTTTGCCTGGGAGCAATAGAATTCTACCGGTCTATTGGTCTAATTTCTAACAATCTATTAATCAAAGGCGGGACTTTCCCGCCTTTTGATATTAACATGTGATTTCAACAAAATCAATTATTTTGACTCTTTGGCGCTTAAGTACAAAAGGGTCTCAAAAATCACAATTATTGGCAAAAAGACTAAAGTTAAAATGTATTCAATTGCTTGGCCTATTAGAGTGGGCGGTGCCTTTAGCATCATTTCAAAACTAACACCTTGAAGTGGGCCAAGAGCCAAATATGCAAGCACAATAAAGATCGTAAAGATGAATGCGATTACTATTTGACCGCAAAGATATTGTCCTAGTATTTTTAAAAGTCGACCCTTAACTAACCCCTTGCTGGTTTTAAAAGATTTTCGGATAGAGCTTTTTTCCAAAACTACGACAGTTTCTGCAAACAAAAACCAAGTATAAAATATGATTCCGGGAATGATCAACATGGTTATTCCGGCAGCTACGATAAAGCCAAAGACGATTGAAGTTAAGAAGTAAGGAATTATCAGTTTCCAACTTCGAGTGCTGATTTTTTTTAAGTGACGAACCTTTTTGCGTTTTAAAATTGGAACGGCACTGATTAGCAGCACACTTACCCAAAGAGCTAAAATTATCTCTGCAATAGTTGTAACAAAATAACTGATTTTAATGATATCTTTGCTAAATGTAATTGATACCAAGATATGGATCACGAAAGGAACTAAAAGCCAACCTACATAACCAAAAATTAGTATGTAATGTTCCTTGTATATTTTCCAGGTATTACTTAATAGCTTTGCGGTGCCGACAAGTTTTTTATCTTGATTTTCTAAGGCTATCATAGATAAAGTAATCAGCAACGATAAATATTGGAACGTAAAGGATCCTGAGCGCCATTGCCAACAAAGTTATAATTATGAAGCTTCCATAAATCCCAAACCATTCTCCAATATCGAAAAGTGCAACTGAAATTAAGACTGATGTAAAAGCAATTAAGATTTCACCGATTACCACAAAGATTCCGAGAACAACTTTTGGAATTAAGATTCTGATAAGTGTTTTCCAATATCTACCTTTTATCAGTGTGCGTGATCCGGCTAAGGCCTTTAAACTGTTTTTTCCGGTAAGGAGCATTTCAAATCCAGCAAAAGATAACTCAATTCCCCATTTAACAACAAAGTAAAGAGCGGCAACTAAGCCGGCTGTAATTAGAATTAAGGCAACAACCACGAGTAGGGAGCCTGATCCGGCCGCTTCGTTGAAAATTGTTAGCAAAACACCGGGTACCATTAAAAGAAGTGGACTTAAAATTACTAATGTTTTTAAGAGTATCACTAAAACATAACGGAAAAAGTTTTTCCAAGATTTTTTTTGAATAGCTTTAATTTTAATTGGTTTTCCATTTGCTTGATCGCGGATAGCTTGAACAAGTGTCATGAAAATCCAGGTGACGATAACTGGAATGGCAATAAGTGAAATCAAAGCTCCTACAATAAACCGAACAATCGCGAGCGTTGGAACTCCATTATTTATCCACTCAAGTAGTACTAAGGTTTCACCTTCTGGGATTATGAAAATTCGAACGAGCATTAAAGCGGCAACAACAAGCGCCCACAAGGAAATTTTCATTAAGATTTGGAAATGTTTAACATAATGTTCCCAGGTTTTGTCGATGATTTGTCCGACCGAGATTAGATTTGGCATATTTGATTATTGTAGGGATTAGTAATTAGGGGTTAGGTTGTAGATTAGGAATTTAGAATATTTTTTACGATTTCCCAAACTTTGTTATGTATATCTTCGCGTGACATTAAATTTTCATTTATTACACATTCAACAAGTTTAAATTCATCAAAAAGTTCTGTGAGTTCCAGGTAGGTTTGTTCGGCTTTTCGTAGATGGTCTGGATTTGTTTCGTGAATATCTGTTTTAATGTCAGCTTTCCAACCACCGCGATCTTTTGCTAACTGAATTGCGGTTGCAGTTGGAACATGCAGAACGATATTTACATCAGGAGTCGGAATTGAAAACAGAATATGTTCAAGCTCTCGGTTCCATTTGTAAAATTCTTTTCTTTCATCTGAGTCCTCAATTTTTGAACCTTGATGTCCAAGATTTGATCCAACATAGCGATCAGCGACAATATTCGTGCCAGCTTCTAGATCTTGTCTCATTTCAAACGAAGCATCAAAGCGATCAACGGCATATAGAATTGAGGCTGCCTTGGCTCCAACTTCATCAGCTGTCCCATATTTACCTGACAGGTATTTTTCCACTGGTCCGCAGCTCTTTTTGCCATATTGTGGAAACGAAATAGTTTTGACCGGAATACCCTCTGCCATCATCCGTTCAACTAATAATTTGGTTTGAGTTGCTTTACCGGATCCATCGGTTCCATCAATTACGATGAACTTTCCAGTCATTTTCTGCATATGGGCATTATATCAAAAATACTAAATTAGAAATACTAAATCCTAAACAAATTAGAAATCAGAAGCTCACAACTAATTTTGTAATTTATAAATTCTGATCTGTCTCTAATTTCGAATTTCAGATTTCGTGTTTATTAATTTCCTGTTGATCCGTGACCGCCGCGGTCGGTTGACTCTATTATATCCATCTCTTCAAACTCGCCTCGGGTTACGGGAATAAACATCCCTTGAGCAACACGATCGCCGGCTCGTAGTTCGACAATTTCATCTGTAATATTTTCAAGTATCAAAAATAATTCATCATTTGGTCCGCAATAATCAGAATCAATTACTCCGATGCTGTTTGCAAAATCAATTCCTTTTTTAACGGGATTGGAACTGCGCGAAGCTAAAATCAAAACATGATTTTCAGGTGTGGCAATAACAAGACCGGTTCTGACTTTCAAAAAAGATCTCGGACTGATTTTTATGTCCTCAATCAAACCGATGTCAAATGCGGCGGCGCCAGCTGTTTTGTATTCAGGGGTGACGGCCAGTGGGTGGAGCTTTTTAAATTTGATCTTCATACGCTCCAATGGTAGCAGAGTTTTAAGGCTCGCTAAAAAAACTGTCCACATGAGGCATTGAAAGGAGTTCATTTTTTTCATAACCTAATTGCACGGAGGACTCTTGCGTACCATGCTTGCGCAGGAGTCTCTGTTGTTAATTTAATTCAAAATTCCTATGTCTGACCTTCAATTGCATCTAAAGAAAATATCAGCTGATGATCGTTGCACGGTTTTCAGTAGTGACGAGATGGTGGCGCTAGGCGATGGAGTAGTTTTGCCATATCGCCAGTTTATAGAAAAAGCTGTGTTTGATATTGCCAGGCCATATTTTCTTTCGCCAGAAAGTAATATAACCGCAATCGACGGCAAAAAGTTGTCTGGGTTAATCGGTGCCATGCTTGCCAGGCAGAGTCGAGCACCGGGAACGGTCATTGATGTTTTAGTGGAAGAGTTTTTAGTAACAACCAACGAAGAGGCGGAAGAGTTAGGAGTTACTGTTGGGAGTTTGCGTGAAGGAAAGCTAGATAAGTTGATTGAACGGATTTTGATTCAATACGGAGATGACTCGGTTCAAGAGCTGGAGTGTGCCAGCGTTTTGTTTAATTCTGTCTCAAATTTGGCTACCAAGATGATAGAAGACAGGCGTTTGGGAGCTTTTATTGAGCAGTCCAGCCGTTATGTGCTTTATGATCAGAAAGACCCGGTTACTGGAAACTGGTATTACTACCGCGACCCTGCGATTATGTCGTCTCCGCTTTCAGATCGCTATGTGAGCCTAATGGACAGGTGTTTTGAGCTTTATAGTGATTTAACAACTAAGCTTCAGGATTATTACAAAAAGCTGAAACCGATTGAGCAAACCGAGTACGCAATTAAGCCAAACGATCCTCAGAAGTATCGGTTTGATCAGCTTGATGACGATAAGCAAAGACGCGCATTTGAACGGTCTTATACTTTTGATATCAGAACTCGTGCTTGTGATACCGGTCGCATTTTGCTTCCAGCTGCAACCCTTACCAATGTTGCCATGGTAGCTAACGGACGCACTTTCGAACATCTCTTAAAAAGATTGTATTCATCGCGTCACCCGGAGTTTAAGGATATTGCTAACAGACTTCACTCAACATTAAACAAAGTAATTCCAAAATATGTTAAGCGCGCCAGTGTTGAGGGTGAACGGTTTTGGATAAATACTGACGAGGATATTAGAAACGATTTAAAGAAGTATCTGCCAGAATGCGCAGCCTGGGGAGGCAATACTGATGAGGTAAGACTTCATGATATTCCTCGTTTGGTTTCGGCAGAGCCCAGGGCCATGCATCATCTTTTAGCATCAGCATATTTTCCTTATGCTCGGACTGATTATCAAACACTGGTTAAGTCAATCGCATCTTTGCCATATGAAACAGCCGTTCGAATGTTTGGCAGAGCTGTGGGAAATAGGACAATTAGACGCGACAGGTCACCGCGAGGCTTTGAGCACGGCTATGATGTGACAACCGAGATTGTGTCTGACTTTGGCGTGTTTCGCGACTTGCACCGCCACCGAATGTGCATGATGCAGTGGCAAAGACCAAATCCACACTTAGGTTTTGTTATTCACGAAGACATTGAGGCTATTGGCGAGGGTGATGCTTGCCGAGCGCTCGAAGTAGAAATTAGAGCTTTGTATAACGATCTGGAACGGGAATTAGGAGATCAGTTTGCTGAGTATGTAACTTTATTTGGGCACAAAATCAGGTTCATGATTGGAATGAACTTGCGCGAAGCGCAACACTTGCTGGAGCTTCGAACGGTGCCTCAGGGGCATCCAAACTATCGCCGAGTTTGTCAGGTGATTCATAATGAAATCAAAAACCGAGCGCCGTGGATTGAAGAGGCGGGACTGCTAAAATATGTTGACCACAATCAGTATCATTGGGCTCGGGCCGATGCCGAGGCTAGACAGAGCCAAAAGGCTATGGAAAGAGGATTTGATGAGTAGGTAGGAAGTTAGAATCCGTGTCACTCAGTGGCACGGAATTCCGTAGGGAGGTAGGAAGTGTAGGGCAAATGAGGCTTCATGTAAGGACCGATCGGCACTTATGTGAAGCCTTTTGGTATTTATAGGGACATGGTAATATTTTTGGGAATGAAATGTAAAGTAATTTTATTTGATGTTGATGGGGTTCTTGTAGAAGAGAAGTATAAAAAGATGAAATTCTTTGTATCGATGATGATTCTGATGTGATTGAATCGGCGATGAAGTTTGGACTTGATACGCATTTGTTTACGAGCTTAGATGGACTGAAAATTTTTATCTAATAGCTAACCGCTAAAAGCTATAAGCTTCTTTATGAACACATTTATTATCGCTGCGTTAACATTGGACGGTAAGATAGCTAAATACCCTGAACACAATTCTTATTCTTGGACCTGTGCCGAGGATAAGAAGTTTTTTATAGAGAAAACAAAGGATGCCGGTGTTGTCATTCTTGGACGAAAGACTTGGGAGTTAATCGGTAAACCATTTGAAGATCGGTTGGTGGTTGTGATGACGCGTAGAATGGGACAAGGGTCAGGGGACAAGGGTCAAGGAATAAGAGGAGTTGAGTTTACAGACAAAAGTCCAGCTGAAATATTGTCCGATCTTGAAAATAGAGGATTCAAAGGCGCCGCCGTTGCCGGCGGCGCCGAAGTCTACGCTGAATTTTTACGCGCCGACCTCGTTGATGAGATGTTTATTACAGTTCATTCAATAATTTTCGGGGAGGGAATCGACTTTGTTTCCGGAGTTGAAATAGATAATTTTGATGTTTTAGACACTAAAATGTTTGGCTCGAAGTCCTGTCTTCTACATGTGCGTCACCGGGTTTAATATCGCCTAGTTTTTCACGCGGTGCAGTTTGGTAAAGTTCTGTAAGATGATCTAGCCATTTTGTATCTGGCTGATGGATTTCTAGCTGGACACCTGCTTTCATGCAAGTCTCAAATATTCTGGTATCGCGGTAAATTTGACCCACTACGATTCTTTTAACACCGGCTGCAATCATTTTCTTTAAGCAGTGGTAACAGGGGGAGTAAGTGGTATAAAGCGTTGATCCCTCGGTAATAATACCAAGTTTAGCAGCTTGAATAACTGTATTTTCTTCGCTATGAAGGGTACGAATACAATGTCCCTCGTGCATTAAGTGGCCAACATCATCGCAGTGATCGAGCCCCGATGGAGATCCGTTATATCCTGTTCCAATAACTCTTTTATCACGCACAAGCACGGAACCGGCCAGCAGTCTGTCGCAAGTCGAGCGTTGTGCTATCATCATAGCCATTGTCATAAAATAGTGATCCCATTTTGGGCGGTAGGCTTTTTTATTATCCATAGCGTGTAGGGGCTTGGTGTGCCAAGCCCGTGAATAATTATTAAAAGACGCGCTTAGCACGTCCTCCTAACACTAGTTTATCACGGAGTATGAATTCTGTTATCCACACACCGGATAACAAAAAACCGCCCTAATTTGAGGCGATTTTTTTAAATCTTATTTACAGTGTTGCAGTATCAAGTTTTACTGCCGGACCCATTGTTGAGGTCATAAAAGCTGATTTGATGTAGATTCCTTTTGAAGACGCTGGTTTTGCTTTCTTAATGGCAGCAATTGCCACCTGAGCGTTTTCCAGGATCTTTCCTTCTTCAAATGATGCTCTGGCAATACTCATATGAATGTTGCTGGTGTTATCATTTTTGAAAGAGACTTTTCCACCTTTTTGCTCTTCAATCATTTTAACTACATTGGTTCCAACTGTGTCAGTCTTTGGGTTTGGCATAAGACCGCGTGGTCCTAAAATTCGAGCTGCTTTTGCTAGTTTAGGCATCATTCCTGGAACGGCAACTGCGATATCAAATTCAATTACGCCAGTTTGAACAAGTTTTTCAATATATTCTTCGGTTCCAACAATGTCCGCACCAGCATCTTTTGCAATCTTTTCATTGGCAGAATCCACGAAGGCAACGATACGAACTTTTTTACCAGTTCCGTGAGGAAGTATAACTGTTGGTCTGATTTGTTGATCGCTTTGTTTTGGATCAATCCCCAAACTCATATGAATCTCGATTGATTCATCAAATTTTGCAGTTGCATTTGTTTTAGCTAACTTCACGGCTTCCTCTAGGCTGTATAGTTTATCCTTTTCGATTTTTGCTTGGGCCTCTTTGAATCTTTTGTTTGTCATATTTTTTGGTGGTGCGTCCAGCTCGGCCGGATTTGTTGCTCAATGAGCTCCCACTTTTTAGCTTATGGCTTATAGCTGTTAGCTTTTAGAATTAGTTTTTAATTTTTGATTTCCACTCATTTCACGCCAATCGCGAAGTACGATTCTAAAGTGAAGTAGAAACAGTGGTAGGGCAACAATCAACATTGCTAAGTTACGAACGGCGCTGGTTGATTTTTCGCGAGCATAGTTTTCGTATGCTGATGCGTTTCTCGATTCACATTCTTGCTGATACTGCTCATCTGTAGTGGCACTAACAGGTTTTGTTGTTCCGTCTATTGAGTAATCAACTCGGTAGTAGTTACTACAATCTTCTAAATATGTTGGAACATCGGCTGCAGTAAATACCCAAGTTTTCAGAGCTGTGTTTAGAAGATCAACAGTTGCAAACATTAATGTAAATATTGTGACTGTTGCTACGACTGCAAAGTACAGTCGAATTATAAATGTGCTTGCCTCCTTCATATGTGTAGCTTTTAGCTAATAGCTTATAGCCATTAGTTTTATATATTACTATTTAACATCGACTCCCATTTGGCGACATGTTCCTTCAACAATTTTTGCCGCTTTTTCTATGTCGTTTGTGTTAAGGTCGGGTAATTTGATTTCTGCAATTTCCCGAACTTGAGCTTTTGTGATTGTTCCAACTTTTTCTGTGTTTGGCTTTCCAGAACCTTTTTGGATCTTACCAATCTTTTTGATTAGCTCTGAAGTCGGAGGAGTTTTTAGGATAAAGCTGAATGATCTATCCTCGTAGATCGTAACAACGGCTGGAACAACTTCTCCGCGTCTGTCTTGAGTGGCGTTGTTAAAGTCGTTTACAAACTGGGCGATGTTAACTCCATGTTGTGATAGGACCGGTCCAAGCGGTGGTGCTGGTGTTGCAGCTCCTCCGGTTGCCTGAACTTTTAGCGTCGTTAGAATTGGCTTTGCCATACGATTTTTGTTTAGAGTGGATTCTCGCCTTGCGAGCAACCACATCGTTAGTTAATTTAGGCGTTTAGCTATTAGCTTTTAGGCTAATTGCTAACGGCTATAAGCTAACAGCTTTTTAGTAAATAGTCAATTAAACCTTTTTGATCTGGAGGAAGTCCAGTTCAACCGGTGTTTCACGACCAAACATTGATACAAGAACCTTAACTTTTCCGCGTTGTTCATCAACTTCGCTGACTTTTCCTTGTTGACCTTTAAACGGACCATCAGTAATAAGAATCGGGTCATTCTTTCCAATGTCAACTGTAAATTCTGGATCTTCAACTTTAGTTCGTTTAATAAGAGCTTCAATTTCAGTTTCGGCAATTGGAGTAGGTGTTGTACCGGTTCCAATAAAGCCAGTTACTTTTGGAGTGTTACGGACAACATACCAAGAGTCGTCAGTTACAATCATTTCTACTAAAACATAGCCGGGGAATATTTTTTCTTCAACCACTCGTCGTTTTCCGTTTTTGATTTTAATTTTCTTTTCTTTTGGAACTAAAATCGCAAAGATCTTTTCGTCCATGTCCATGGTATCGATTCTTTGCTCTAAACTTTCTTTTACATTTTCTTCATAGCCGGAGTAGGTATGAATCGCATACCATCTGCGGCCATAGTTTGCTGTTTGCTTTGCCATATTTAGGAAGTGATATTTATAAGAGCCTCGAGTCCGAGATTTAAAATATAATCAACTACGCCAAAATAGATGGCAAGTATTACGCTGATAACGACAACGATGATCGAATAGCGGATAGTTTGTTTTTGGGTTGGCCAGGCAACTTTTTGTAGTTCTTGCTTGGCTTCGCGTAGATATTTGAATAGCTTGTTCATAATTTAAGTTTTTTAAAAAGGCCTCTCGGCCGTCTGCTAAGAATATACAACAGTAGGGGATTTTTGGCAAGGGGTGTTAAAAAGTAGAACCGACCGCAGCATGAAGCTTGCGGTCGGTAGAGTCGAGGCTTGGCAGAGCTCACAGCGAGGAGCTACTTGCCGTCACACTCGAGGCTGGCGTTGGGGTTGCTGACGTTGGCGTAGTTGGCGTTGATGGCGCCGCCGTCGGTGAGGTTGTCGGATTGGATCTGGATCCGCGTGGTACACCTCTCTTTTCTTTGCAAGCGTCAATGCATTGCTTATTCATTAAAACATATTTTAATTATTTTGCAAACTAAAAAGACCGCACCTGTTAAATCAAATGCAGTCTTTATAAAGCCACCGGGTTATACCACCAGCCCAGGTATCAAATTAGGGCTTTGGTGGTAACCCGGTGGCGCGAATCTAAGCTAAACATCCAAATTCACAACTTCTTTGGCATTTGTCTGAATAAATTTCTTTCTTGGCGCTACTTCGCTACCCATCAAAATATCAAAAGTGGCGTTGGCGATTTCGGCATCATCAATTGTCACCTGTTTCATCATTCTGGTTGTGGGGTCCATTGTTGTCTCCCAAAGTTGCCCCGGGTTCATTTCTCCCAAACCTTTGTATCTTTGAATATTTACTTTTACTCCACCAGCTTCAACTACCTCTGCTTCGAGTGACTCATCGTCGTCAGAAGAAGGTTCTTTGTTTATTATTTCTTCCTCTTCACTCTTTTCACCCTTTTTACTCTTTTCGTTGTGTATCCCTGTCAGCTCGGCAATGGTTGCTTCTTTTTCTTCGTCCGAGAAAGCATACTTGGCATTTTTACCAATTTGAATTCGATAAAGCGGAGGCATGGCAATGTAAACATGACCGGATCGAATCAGCTCGGGGAAATAGCGGAAGAATAATGTCAAAAGCAATGTTCGAATGTGAGCGCCGTCAACATCGGCGTCTGTCATAATCATCACTTTGTCATAGCGAAGGCCTGTAATATCAAATTGCTCACCAATGTTTGTCCCCAGTGCAATGATTAAGTTTTTGATTTCATTGTTTGAAAGGAGCTTATCGAGTCTGGCTCGCTCAACATTTAGGATTTTCCCGCGCAGTGGCAATATGGCTTGAATTTCGCGGTCGCGTCCTTGTTTAGCTGAACCACCAGCTGAATCTCCCTCAACAATAAATATTTCAGATTCACTTGGGTCTTTGCTGGAACAATCGGCTAGTTTTCCAGGAAGCATCAAGCCTTCAAGCGCTCCTTTTCGAAGTACGGTTTCACGAGCAGCGCGGGCAGCGGCTCGAGCTCTAGCTGAGAGCAGACATTTGCCAATTATTTCTTCAGCGTCTTTTGGATGTTCTTCCAGATAGATTTTAAAAGCATCACCAAAAATTGATTCAACCGCGGTTCTGGCTTCCGGATTTCCAAGTTTTCCTTTGGTTTGACCTTCGAATTGTGGCTCTGGAACTTTAATGCTGATAACCGTGGTTAAGCCTTCGCGGGCATCGTCTCCGGTTAGGTTTCCGTCTTTTTCTTTAATATAACCTTTGTCGCGCGCATAAGCGTTTAAGCTTCGAGTTAGCGCTGACTTAAATCCAGCAAGGTGAGTTCCGCCGTCTGGGTTGGTGATGTTATTGGCAAAACAATGAACACTGTCGTGATACTCGGTTGTGTATTGTACGCCGACTTCGACATCAATATTTTCATATTGTTTATGAACATAGAAAACATTGGCGTGCTTGGCCTCTTTTTTGCTGTTTAAATGTCGAACATAAGAGGCAACTCCACCTTCAAAAAAGAATCCATAAACTCTTGGTGTTTCTTTTCGTTCGTCCCAAATTTCAATTTCAACTCCTGCTGAAAGATATGCTTGCTGGCGAAGGTGATCAATTACTGTATATTTGTTAAACTCTATTGTTTCAAAAATTCCAGCGTCTGGTTGAAAACGAATTATTGTTCCGGTTTTATTTGTTTTGCCAGTTGCCTTAACTTTGCCTTGTGGCTTTCCTTTTTTAAAGGATTGTTCCCAGATTTTTCCATCTCTGTAAATAATCGCTTCGAGATTATCAGACAGGGCATTAACAACAGAAACTCCAACTCCGTGCAGACCACCAGAGATTTTGTATCCACTTTCGTCTCCGCCGAATTTTCCTCCGGCGTGTAGTTTTGTGAGCACTAGTTCGAGCGCTGAGATTTTTTGCTGAGGGTGAATATCAACCGGAATACCACGACCGTCATCTTCAACCTGAACCCAGTTATCTTTTTGAAGTCTGATAATTACTTTTGTAGCGTGTCCGGCCATTGTTTCGTCGATACAATTGTCCACAACCTCCCAAACAAGGTGGTGCAGTCCGGTAGGGCCGGTTGAACCAATGTACATTCCTGGTCGCTTTCGAACAGGTTCCAGTCCTTCAAGAACTGTAATGTTTTTTGCGCTATAACTCGCTTTTTTATTAGCCGGTTTTTTCGCTGTTTGTGTGGTTTTTTGTGTCTTTTTCTCTGGCATAATTTCAAGTATTTCGATCGTTATTTTAACACATAGACCCGGAGAATTCAAGCCTATTTTAATAAGACTATGTTATAATGTGCATATATTATGGAGGACAATAAACCAACAACTGAGGTTCCAAATCCAGAGTCAAGACAGGTTGAGCGTGATTATAAAAGAGAGGTTGCGCTTACAACAGGCGTGCCGATGGCAAAAAAAATTGCTTTGGTAGTTTGGGTAATTTTTGACGTGGGCCTAATCGTTTTATTTTTATTTGTTGTAGTTGGATATTTGGTAGTAGGTCAGTTTACAGATCGCGCTGAAGTTTCATCAATGGCTAATAATATTGCAAGTGTGCGAGTTTTTGCAGTGGAAAATTCAGCCTCATCACTTTTGATTGGGGATACATCAGTGATTTCACTTGGCGATGGTGAGTATGATTTTGTCTCAACTCTGCAAAACTCAAACGAAGATTGGTACGCTGAATTTGATTATTATTTTAGTTCTGGTTCAGAATCAACTGAAGTAATGCATGGATTCATTATGCCACTACAGCTCACACTAGTGGTGGCACTAAGGCAAAGTATTGATTCAATTTCTGGAGCCGAAGTTGTTATAGATGATTTAGTTTGGCATAGAGTTGATCCGCATGCGGTTTCGGATATCGATTCCTGGCTTCAAGATCATAATAGTTTTACGATTTTAAACGCAGAGTATACAAAAGATGTTGAAATCGATAATACGAATATCCCACGCACTTCTTTTACAGTAACGAATAACTCCTCTTATAACTATTGGTCAGCCGTGTTTTATGTTGTACTTGATAGAAACGGCTCAATTGTTGGGGTAAATCAGGCGACAGTTCCGGGATTTGAGGTTGGTGATACTCGCGAAGTAAATGTTAATTGGTTTGGTGAGGCTGTTTCTTCGGCTGATGTGAGTATTTATCCGTATATCAATTATTTTGATGAAGATGTTTATATGGACCAGCCTTCGGCTGGAACTGACATCGATAGAAGAGATATCATAAACTAGACTTACTTCTGGCTCTGTGATGAGATTAAGTTATGATTGTTCCTCGACTTATCCGTCATTTGCAAAGATTTGATTGGCTGTTGTTTATTGGTGCAGTTGTTCTTTTTATTTTTGGGCTGGCTGCAATTTACTCAGTCGAGCTTTCTCGAGAAAGCGCTGAGTTTGTTTTGGTCAAAAAACAGTTAATAGCTTTTGTTATTGGGATGGCAATTTTATTTATTGCCGCTATCACTAATTATTCATTTTTTAGAAATTGGGGTCGGACATTATATTTAGTTGGAGTTTTGGCTTTGGTTTTAGTTTTGATTTTTGGAACAGAGCTAAATGGAACCAAAGGTTGGTTTATTGTGGCCGGATTTTCTTTTCAGCCAATTGAGTTCATGAAGTTTGCGCTTGCGGTACAGTTAGCAAGATATTTTGGTGAGCACGCCAGACGACGGTTTGGTTGGCGGGAAATTTTTGGCAGTGGATTTTTAGTGGCGGTTCCTGTTGTTTTAACAATGATGCAACCCGATGCCGGAAGCGCAATGCTGTTAATTGGAATGTGGGTGCTTGTCATGTTTTTTGCTGGGATTAAACTTCACCATGTTGCAATTCTGGCCGGCGTTGGATCGTTAGTTGGAATATTTTCCTGGTTTTTTGTTTTAGTTGATTATCAAAAAAATAGAATTCTTACTTTTATTGATCCAGCATCTGATCCGCTTGATACCGGTTACAATGTTACGCAAGCAAAGATTGCCATTGGATCGGGACAGCTGTTTGGTCGTGGTTTGGGATTTGGCTCGCAAAGTCAGTTGCAATTTTTACCGGAAAGCCAAACTGATTTTATTTTTGCCGTTATTGCCGAGGAATTAGGATTTTTTGGGGTTGTAGTTATTCTATCGACTTTTGCCTTGATTTTATGGAGGCTAATGAAAATGTCATCTTCAGCCCAGGACAATTTTACTGCTTTTTTAGCTGCAGCTTTCTTTAGTATCGTTCTAGTTCAGATGACAGTTAATATTGGTGTGAATTTGTCGCTTCTGCCGGCCACGGGAATCTCTTTGCCATATGTCAGCTATGGCGGAAGTGCATTACTTATTTATTTACTGATTATCGGCGTGGCAGAGAGCGTGGCGGTGCGCTCACGGCTTGGAATCGAAAATAATATGGTATAATGTTGCAGCTAGTCAGGCTATGTATGTATTGTCGCAAACTTGACATAAGTATGTAATTAATGTGAAATACGGTCAAAATCAAATATGTCTATAATTTCAATCAAAGCTAATGTTCGCGAATTAGGCGGACGAAAAACCGATGCGTTACGAGAACAGGGCATTGTTCCTGCTGTTATGTACGGTTTTGAAACAGAGCCTGCAAACATCAAAATGGATAGAAATGAGTTTAATAAGCTCTATGACCAGGCTGGATACAGCTCAATCATCAATTTAGAAATCGACGGAGCTACCCACCCAGTTCTAATCCAGGATATGCAAAGAAATCCATTAACTGACTTTGTATCTCATGTTGATTTCAGACGAATCGATATGAGTAAAAAGGTTGAAACATCAATTCGAATTGAATTGGTTGGTGAATCACCTGCAGTTAAAGATCTTGGCGGAACACTTGTCCAAAGTTTGGAAGAAGTTGATGTATCGTCACTTCCATCAGCACTTGTTCGTGAATTCATTGTTGATATCTCGGTTCTTAAAACATTTGATGACGCCATTCATGTAAGTGATATCAAAGTTTCAGAAGGAATGGAGATTCTGACAGATATGGAGCAAACTGTAGCTCTTGTGCAGGAACCAAGATCTGAGGCTGAAATGGAGGCACTTAATAAAGCAATCGAAACACCAGACCTAAATCCAGAAGAAGAAAAGAAAGAAGGCGAAGAGCCGGCAGAGGAAAAGAAAGATGAACAAAAAGGTTAACAAAAAGAAATTTGGAGGGGCAAAAGAGCTGATCATATCTATTTCAGCTCTTTTTGTCGTTGCTATTGTGGCAATAGCCATAGTGTTGTCGTCAATAGGCGGCAAGAGTGATGAACAAACATTTTTGGAAGAGATTCTTACACTTCAGTCACGCCATCCACTAACAGGGGAAATATTATTAGAAGATTTAAAGTCTTTGCCACAAGTATTTGGAGTGATGATTGAAAATAATTATGAAGCTTGGCCGCTTTCTGGGCTTGACGGAGCATTTTTGGTAATAGAAGCTCCGGTTGAAGCCAATATCCCAAGGTTTATCGCTTTCTTTTCTGAAGAAGCAACAACAGAAAAAATTGGTCCGGTTAGATCAGCGCGAACTTATTATTTGGATTGGAATGATGCGCTAAATGCAGTTTATGCTCATGTTGGCGGCTCGCCTGAGGCCCTTAATTTAATTGCTAAAGAATACAAAACAATTGATTTAAATCAGTTTTGGCAGAGTGAATATTTCTGGCGTGAAAATGGAACGCGATATGCGCCCCATAATGTTTTCACTAGCTCAGAGTTATTGGTGTCAGCACTTGAGAAATTAGATTTAGGCGAGCCAAAATATGATGTTTGGAAGTTTACAGATGACGCCCCTGTAGAAAAACCTGTTTCAATTTCAGTTGATTTTGCCGATGGATCTGTTTACGATTTGAGTTGGGAATATCAAACACAGACCAACTCATACTTACGCTACCAAGGTTCAAGCGTAATGAAGATGGAAGATGGGGCAAAGATTAGCGCTAATAATGTTGTGGTCATCTCTACAGATATGCGGGTGATTGATAATGAAGGTAGACTCAGTTTGTTAACCGTTGGCGCAGGAGATGCTTTAATAATTCAAAATGGAGAAATGTATTTAGCGCGTTGGCAAAAGAATGAGCGCGATGAGCGAATTAAATTTTATACAGCCGATGGTTACGAGATTTCTTTCAATGCTGGCGTAACCTGGATAGAAGTTGTTTCAAGCTTGAGTCAGGTTAGCGAAATTGAATAAAATTTAAGAAAAAACTCCGGCCAATGGCTGGAGTTTTTTGTTTAGTGTGCAATTTCATCGGCCTTGGTTGACTGAACTGTTCCATCTGGATGCTCCGGTGGGGAATAAAGTGTATAAAGTTTCATTGTTTCTGTTTCTGAAGTATTAATAATGTTGTGTTCTGTACCAGCTGTAATCACTAGTCCACTGCCATCGGCAAGCATAATTTCCTCGCCATCTAGTATTGCCTTTCCACTTCCAGCTTCAACACGGATGAATTGGTCATGTCCTGTATGGTGTTCTGTGCCGATTTCAACTCCTGGTGATAGCGCCATTAGGACTAGTTGAGTATTTGGACCTGTGAATAATACTCTTCGATAGTCTTCGTTTTTGAGCGTTTCTAGCTCAAGATTTATATGATAGCTTTTCATATAATTTAATTCTACTCCTGGTTTATAACTTTGTAATCACAACTCTTGCTCTGGCGCTTAAATCATCCTCAACTCTTACCTCGGTTTTTGGAAAATGTTCCATTATTAAAGCCGGAGCACTGGCGTGGTGGGAAGGGTCAATTTCAATAATCAAATAAAGTTCACTAGGAAAAAATGCTCGATGCGATTTTATCTGTTGCAGGAGTTCGTCATAGTAATCAAGTCCATCAACACCACCGACCAGAGCACGCTTTGGTTCATAATCACGAACATCTGGATCAAGGGTCATCCATTGATTGATACTGAGGTAGGGAAGATTGGCTAATATAATTGCATTGCTATTGGAATTAATATGAATATTTTTAGCAAAATACGGTTCAAGTAAATTGCCTTGCAAAAAAGAAATTAAATGTTCTACATTATGATTCTTTGCATTGTGAGTAGCGACAGATATGGCTTGTGGATCAATATCAGTGGCAATTATTGGAATTTTCGCTTCCATAGCAATTGTTATTCCAATCGCTCCTGAACCAGTACCGACATCAATAACTATACTTTCGGGTGTAATTAAATCAAGCGCAATTTCTATCAGTCTTTCTGTTTCGGGTCTGGGAGTTAGTACATTTGGTGAAACCAGAAATGGTTTTCCAAAAAAATGTTTTTCGCCGAGAATTTGTGAAACTGGTTCTTTTCTTTTTCGGCGCTCAATAAACCGTTGATATTTATCAACTACCTGAGAATTAAGTTCATCTTCAAAATGACCAAATAAAAATGAAGTTGGTTTTAAAACGCAATGCGCTAGAAGAATTTGAGCATCAAGCATCGGGCTTACAGTACCCTCGGAATCTTTTTTTAATTGTTCTTTGCCCCAGTTAAGAGCTTCTAGGATTGTCACAGTAAGTAACTAGTTAGCTTTTAGACGCGCGTTTTTTTCAGCAAGTTTTAATTTTGAAATTATCTGACCAATGTCACCATCAAGAATTCCAGGCAAGTTGTGCCACGACTCTTTTATTCTGTGATCAGTAATTCTATCTTGAGGAAAATTATAAGTTCTAATTTTTTCACTTCTGTCTCCGGTTCCAATTTGCTCGCGTCTTTGTTCGTCTAGCTCAGCATGCTTTTTTTCTTGTTCTAGTGCAAAAACTCTGGCACGAATAATATCTAGCGCTCGTTCTTTGTTTTGTTTTTGTGATCTTTCTTCTTGACAATAAACCATCACACCAGTTGGAATATGGACAATTCGAACCGCAGAATATGTTGTGTTTACAGATTGCCCACCAGCGCCGGTTGAGGTAGTGGCTTCTATGGTTAAATCTTTTGGATCAATATGAAACTCTTCTTCCTCTATTTTTGGAAGAACTGCCACGGTCGCGGTCGAAGTATGAACTCGACCTTGTTTTTCAGTTTCAGGCACGCGTTGCACGCGGTGAACACCAGACTCATATTTCATTTCTCCGTATGATCCAATTCCTGATATTTCAAAAACAATTTCTTTAAAACCACCAATATCGTTCTCGCTCTTTGAAATTATTTTTGATTTTCGATTATTTATTTCTGCAAATCGCGTATACATTCTGTACAGGTCAGTTGCAAACAATGCCGCTTCGTCACCACCGGCGCCGGCTCGAATTTCGATAATGGCGTCGTTGTCGTCGGTTGGATCTTTTGGAATTAGTGCTAACTCAAGTTCTTCTTGAATGACTGGAAGCAATAATTGTGCTTCATTTATCTCGGCCTGGGCAAGTGCTTTTATTTCGGGATCTGGATCTTCGTTTGCAGTTTTTAAAGCGTGTTCAAGGTTTACTTGAATTACTCGATACCTTTCAGCGATTTCTAATATTTTTTTAACGGATTGATATTCACGATTAACTGCAGTTAATTGTTTACTATCTCCAATTACTTTTGGATCAGAAAGCTGGCTCTCTAATTTTTGAGCTTCTTTTCTTTTAACTTCTGTTATGTGTTGGATGTCCATATTGTAAGTATAACAAAACGTCCAAAATAAATCTGGACGTCTTGTAAACTAGGGATGTTAATTTTCTGCTTTTGCTTTTTTGTCAGCTTTCTTTTTAGCTCGAATTGCTTTTTTCTCAGTTTTTGCTTTGTGGTCAGCTTTAGTGTCTGATTTTTGTTCGGCTCGAGCTTTAAATTTCTCAACTCGGCGAGCAGTGTCAACAATCTTTTGCTTACCTGTATAAAAAGGATGACATTTTGAACAAAGCTCAATCTGGGTTGATTCCACAGTTGATCCGGCTTCGATTTTAGCGCCACAAGCACAAACTATCGATGCGTTTTTATAATATGTTGGGTGAATTCCAGTTTTCATAGTTTTATCTAAATCGACCAAATGCTAGCATAACCAGGAAAATGTGTCAAAAATTGATGTTATGGGGACTTTACAAAAACTCTGTTATTATGTATGTTGAGGAGTCTTTTTCGCCAAAAGGGGCGGAAAGATTCGAAAAGTTCTTTCAACGGGGTGTGACATGGCGATTTTCCGTTTCTTCCTTTTGCTGGTTCTGCTCATCTCTGGCTGTCGTCTCCCTGAGGCTCCGGCGCCGAATCCGGCGTTGATGTCTCAAGCGGACACGGACTCCGATACGGACGCGGATACCGATGCGGATACCGACAGCGACACCGATGCGGATACGGACTCTGATTCGGATTCGGATACCGACTCGGACACGGATTCTGACACGGACTCCGATACGGACGCGGATACCGATGCTGACGCTGACGCGGACACGGACGCCGACACAGATTCGGATACCGACTCGGACACGGATTCTGACACGGACTCCGATACGGACGCAGACACCGACTCAGACACGGATGCAGATTCAGACGTCGACACGGACGCTGATTCCGACACCGACAGTGATACGGATTCCGATACGGATGCGGATACCGACGCTGACACGGACATCGATACCGATTCGGATACTGATGCCGACACGGACGTGGACGACACCGGCGACACCGGCTCGATCCCGATCGATGCCGACGGCGACGGCTACGATGACAGCGTCGACTGCGACGACAGCGACGCAGACATCAACCCCGGCGCGACCGAGATCTGCGACAGCGTGGACAACGACTGCGATGGCGACATCGATGACGACGACTCGTCGCTCGATGCGTCAACCGCAACGGTGTTCTACGCCGACGGCGACGGCGACGGCTACGGCGACGCGACTGTCACAACCGAAGCCTGCGACGTCCCCTCCGGCTACGTCGCCGACGACACCGACTGCGACGACAGCGACGCGAATGTCAACCCCGATGAGACCGAGTCGGAGTTCACGGCTCGCGACGAGGACTGTGATGGCTACGATGGACGCGAGTTGGGGAGTTACACTAGCTCGTACTACTCCGGCACCATCACGGTCAGTGGCGAGAACCTGATCGATTCGGCTGACATGGAGGCGTTTTCGACCTTCACCGGCGGTTCAACCGACTGGGTCGATTATGCCGGAGGGGCGTTGACTGTCGATTCAGCCGTGACTTGTGCCTCGGAATTCGACGGCTCGATCAGCATGATCGAGTTTCCGAAGAATCCGGGCGCGAGCGTTTCAGACGGCTGGATCACCGCCAGTACTGTTGTTTCAGGGCTCACCCCCGGCAACAGGTACGTCGGCATCCTGTCCGGCGTCTACGAGGATACTGTGCCGTATCCCGCTTACGCTCGCTTCCAGTTGTGGGCCGACTCGACCATATTGGTGTCGACCCCGTATTTCGCAGGCGACTGCGAGCTGATGGTCGGTGTCTTCACCGCTACTGCCACGACCGTTGACCTGACGGTCTACGGCAAGGGTAGTTCCGGTGGAGACGAGACCGCCTGGCGCGCCGGCCAGTTTGCGGTTTACGAGTACTAGCCCCGAGGAACTCCTCGGGTGCGCCCCCACTTTGCCGAGCAAAGTGGGGGCTTCGTGTTTTTACACTCAATTTTTGATACAATAGATAAAGATGATGACAAATTTGCGTTCAACTTATCGTCAAAGTGACGAATACACGCGCATTGCGCTAGTCGTTTTGTTTTGTGTTATGGCTGGTGCAATGGTCGCTTCTGTTTTTTTCTCTCCGCAAATTGTAATGGCTTTAGTTCTAAGTGTTGTAATTTTATTTCTTAGTTTTTTGCGACCAACTTGGACCCTAGGATTTTTGTTACTTTATTTGCCTTTTGAACCATTCTTACTTAAGTGGATTTCTGATGACATTTATATATTTGCAAAATACGGATCAGAGTTGCTGATTTATGTTTTAGCAGGTTCAGTTATTTGGAAAAGAATCAGTGGGCAGATTAAACTTAAAAGTACGCCGATTGATATTATTTTCTTTATTTTTATTTTATTGGCAATAACATCAGCTTTAGTTAATTGGATCCCGGTTACTTATGCCATTTTAGGTATCAGACAAATAATTCGTTTTATTCTTTTGTTTTTTATCACCTTTTATCTTAGCCCGAATAATAAGTGGATTAGAAATGTTATTTTTGCATTGTTTGGGGTACTCGCTATTCAGGTTGTGCTTGGCTATGGGCAGTTCATTTTTGGAAGGTCTTTTGATTCATTCTTATTGCCCTCTGAGTCTCGCATTGCCGGAGACATTCAAGTTTCAACTGGCGTGACTGAGTTCTGGGACCCGGGTCAGAGAATTTTTGGAACAATGGGGCGTTATGATCAGCTCGGAACATTTATGGCTTTCATAATGTTGATTTTGGTTTCTCTTTTGTATGAACCGCGTTTAACAAAGTATAGAAAATATTTTGCAGCCTTGCTTATTACTTCTATCCCGGCGCTGGCGATGACTTATTCGCGCTCATCGTGGTTTGGTTTTGTTTTAGGATTTTTGTTTATTTCTGTTTGGGCTAAACGCGACAGGCGAGTTATGTGGGCGGTTGGTGCAGTAGGAGTTGTCATATTAATTTATTTAGCTTTTTCTGGTTTGGTGATAAATCAATTGGTTGAAGTATCAGATCAAAATATTGCTGAAAGATTTTTTGAGGCTTTTTCTTACAGAAGATGGATGAGTGAATATTACGGACTAGGAAGAATGTATTGGATTGTACAGTCACTTATTTCTGTTATTCCATCGGCGTTTGTTTTTGGACATGGTCCGGCAATGTACGGTGGTGGCGCAGCCGCAGCACTAGGAAACTCACAAGTTTATGATTCTTTAGGCTTGCCTTTTGGAGTTTATGGTTCAGGCGGTTATGTTGATAACAATTGGTTGAGTCTTTGGGGAGAAATTGGAAGCTTGGGTTTTGTTGTTTATTTGTGGATGTATGCTACTTTGTTTTTAATTTGTTTGCGGGTTTGGCGATCTTCAAAAAGTACTTTTACCAGAGCTTTGTCTTTGGGTGTGGCAGCGACAATGATGGCAGTAGCACTTAACGCATTTTTGGCTACATTTCTGGAAGTTAGAACACTTGCTCCATATTTGTGGACAATGACAGGGTTAGTTGTACTTTTAGCCGACAGAGAAAATATTGATATTTCAAATGCGAATAATTCACGTTAACAAATATTATTACGACAGGGCAGGGGCAGAAATCTACATGCTGGATTTAATGCGTCTGCAAGAAGAGGATGGGCATCAGGTAGCGCCGTTTTCTATGGATTATCCTAAAAACTTTCCATCAAATTGGTCTGATTATTTTGTGTCAGAGATTCAAACCGAGGCTGGAGTGGGTCGCGGGTTTGGAAAGTTAAAACAGTTTAAGCGAGCTTTATGGTCACGCGAAGCTTATATTAAAATGTCAAAAATGATTGATGTCTTCAATCCCGATGTTGTTCATGTTCATAATATTTACACGCAGATTTCACCATCAATTCTAAAAGCTTGTCAAAAACACAAAGTGCCAGCTGTAATGACTGTTCACGACTACGCACTTTTAAGCGCCAACTATTCGCTCTGGAGCAAAGATGGATCAATGGATTTAAACAAACTTGGGATTTTAGCAACTGCAAAAACAAAATTTATTAAAGATTCATTTGTTGCGACTTTAGTTTTATCGATCATTCAAAAATGGCATAAGTGGCGACGCTTGTATGATAAGCATATTGGTCGCTATTTTGCCGATTCTCGATTTGTAAAAGATCTGATGGTAAAAAATGGTTATGATGAGGAAAAGATTTCGGTTAAGTTTCCGTTTTTTAGTGGCGCTCGGGAAGAGTTTGCCAGAAAAGATAAAGGGTACATTTTATTTGCAGGTCGGCTTGAGCAATACAAGGGTGTACAAACATTAATCAAAGCCATGAAAGAATTTCCAGCTGTTGAGCTTAAAATTGCTGGATCTGGAAATTACGAAAAAGAATTGCGTAAAATAGCCAAGGGAATGAAAAATGTAGAGTTTGTCGGTTGGATTTCAGGACATGCAAAAGATGATTTACAAGCTGGCGCTCGCGTAAGTGTTGTGCCGTCAATTTGGAATGAGCCTGCTGGCATTGTAATCTTTGAATCTCTTGAAAAAGGAGTTCCAGTTATTGTGTCGGATGCCGGTGGCATGAAAGAGATTGTTGAAGATAAAATTAGTGGACGAGTTTTTAGGGCGGGGGATGTTAAGGACCTGGCGCGTGTTTTAAGAGAATTTATTTACGATAAGTCCTATGCTGATTCAATTGGGGAGTCGGCTATGCAAAGAGCTGTAGAAATCGGAAATCCGGAGCAGCATTTAAAAGAAATTATTGATGTATATAAGGGCTTAATGGATAAAGACGATTAGGGATAGGCTGGGGATAAGTAGTAAAAAAACGCTCAAATTGGCGTTTTTTGCATTATTATTCAGCGTTTAGGCATTGACAAAAAACCATTTTTGGGTTAAGGTTTTGCGTCAATATGAAAATCGCAATGATTGGACAAAAAGGAGCGCCAAGTAAGTTTGGCGGAATAGAGACGCATGTTACCGAACTTGCGACTCGTTTGGTTCGCTCCGGTAATGATGTTACAGTTTACTCTCGTCCTTGGTATGTTGATGACCGATCAGATAAGTTTAACGGCATCAACATCAAAATTTTGCCATCAATCAATACAAAACATCTTGATGCGATTTCACACACCTTTATTTCAACACTTCACGCCTGTTTGTTTTTGCGACCGGATATAATTCATTTTCATGGAGTTGGTCCATCGCTTCTTTCTTGGATACCAAAAGTTTTGCGACCAAGTACAGCTATTATTACAACTTTCCATTGTATCGATCGCGGACACGCAAAATGGAATGCGTTTGCTCGTTGGGTTTTAAAAATCGGTGAAAAATTTTGTATTAAGTTTGCTGACGCTACAATTGCAGTTAGTCATACTTTGGTGACTTACATTTCTATGCAATATGGTAAGCGTGTTAATTATATCCCAAACGGAATTACATCGCGCCGAGTAACAACCGATGATATTTTACTTAATCCACTAGGTCTGCGATCATTTGGTTACATCGCCATGGTTTCACGACTTGTAAAACACAAAGGCACTCATACTTTAATTTCGGCTTGGAAATTAGCTCGGCAAAAGCGTCCAGATTTACTCAAAGATTTAAAACTAGCCATCATCGGTGGGTCAGCCTTTACAGATGATTATGTAAAAAGTTTGCATAAGCAAGCCGAAGGCGATGATTCAATTGTGTTTACTGGCTATCAGCGCGGTGACGCTTTACAGGCTTTGTTTGCCGGCGCAAAGTTTATTGTTCATCCATCAACCAGTGAAGGTTTGCCAATTGCGATTTTGGAAGCAATGAGTTACGGAAAAGCTGTTATTGGATCTGACATTCCAGAAAATATGGAAGTGATTGCAGAACACGGTTTGCCGTTTTCAACAGGAAATATTGAAGAGTTATCAGACAGAATTATCGAACTAGCTAGCGACGAAATGCTAGCAGCTTCAATCGGTCACGCTGCGCGTGAGTTTGTAGAAATGGATTATCACTGGGACGATATTACTAAAGAGACAATTGATTTGTATACAAAACAGGTTGAATTGCGCGAAGGAGTTTTGGCGATTAGATAATGAGTAATAAGAGTGAAATGAGTTAAAGGGGTAATAGAGTGAAAAAGGAAAAAGTGAAAGAAGTAGAGGTGAGCTCATGTGTCCGCCCCTTACGAGTTTAAGAAACAAAGACCCCGCTCCGGCGGGGTCTTTTGGTAAATGCTGAACAGTTTACGCATAGGGACTTTTTTATTGCACTTTTCACGCGATCACCGTAAAAGAGGAATAGCATATACTTAGTAATTAGCTAATTATAAACGAATTCAGAGTTACACTTTTTGTGCGATCGCTGGGAAAGTGTAACCGATCACATAAGTGCCGATCGGCACTTATGTGAAACAAGTTTATTAAAATATCAATTATGAGCTTATACAAGGTTACCAAGTAATTTGGGGATAAATAGGTTTTTGTATTTAGTACAAAATTTTCTCTACTGTTGCGTCTGCAAGTATTCTCATGGTATCAAAGATTTTCAGAGTTGGATGCTTAGGGATCAATAACTGCAAGTCGGTGCAAGCAAGGGCAACACAATCTACATTTTTATTTTCAAAGTCACTGATAATGTTTATCAACTCTTCTCGGTCCTGATTTTTTTGCTGTCCGGTAACAAGGTTGAGAATGAACTTTCCCATTTTAGCTTGTTGAAAATCATTAGGCGTTTCGTAAGCGATTCTATCTTTTTCAAATGCAGTTTCATACAATTTATTTTCTATCGTAGCTGAAGTCGAAACAATACCAACTTTTTTAAACTTATTTTTTTGTAAAAACTTAACTGTCTCTTCAACGATACTAAGAACCGGTACCTTCACAGCACTTCTTATTTCATCAATAAAAACATGAAGAGAATTGCAAGGCATTACCAAAAAATCTGCACCTGCTTTTTCTAATCTTTGTGCTTCTGCTATCAAGAACGGGATGTATCTTTCTGATCCTGTATTTTCTGTAATTAGATCTTCTTCGATTTCGTAGGGAAGCGGAACGCTTGAAATTATAATCCCGGGTCTACTGGTTTTAGACTTTTTCTGGCATGAGAAAATAATATCAAGGTAAAACTCTGATGTTGTTTCCGGTCCAAGCCCTCCAATAATTCCAACTGTTTTCATAGTGGTTGTAATATAGCAACAGATTAGCGATGTGTAAAACAAACCCCCGCAGCTCGCGCTGCGGGGACTTTTGTTTTGTATCTATTTACATTAATTACACAGTCGTTTTGCACTTGTGTCAGATACTATGTTTCCTTTTTCAATGTTGTTGCCAACTTTGCATTTTGTATTTTTATGATAAACTTCAGTTTCTTATCTTGTGTGATTTCAATAAATGACATAATTATTCCATAACTGTCCCTCCCAACTCCGCCGCTTTGGAGTCTGTGCTCAAGTAAGTTGTTACTGAACTTCCGGCGTCGTTGATTGCAGCGCCGGTGTAGTTGTCCGTGGCGCTGACATAGGGGGCGTAGATTAACAGTGGTATTTTGCCGACTTGATCAGCCGTTGGGGTGATTGCAACTTCAAAAGCAGCGCCGGCTATGTTTCCATTGTTTGTTGCACTGATTGATCCTACTGACCAAACAATACTTCCGTTTTCTGTATAAACCGACGATCCGACTGAAACACTCTGCCTGCCGGTAAATGTAACACCAGGTCCAAGATCGGCCGAGATCCGAAGATTTGAAATATCATTTGTTGTTCCGCTAACATTCCAGAACACCCAAATTTTTGTTTCTTGCCCAGCGCGAGGTGGTAAAAATCCACGCCCTAGCTGATCGCCACTAGCTGTCCAAAATCTTCCAAATGATTGCAGAATAATCGGCGAGGTAGTGGGGGTTGTAGTTGAAGATCCAAAAGTATTGGTTTTTATCACTTCACTATCTGGCTGAAAACTAAACTGAGCTGAAGGTTTTGTCTGAAGGGTAATGTTTTGGCCAAGCACACTGGCAAAACTTGAACGAACCGGAACGATAATTTCAACGGAGCCTGATTCGTTTGGCGCGATTTCATTAATTATATTAGCCACATAAAATCCATTTTCAAGTTTGGAAGTGGTTAATATTCCGTCAGAAGCACTTAATCTTAGCTCAACATCATTTAATGCATAGTCGCTGATGTTATTGTAGAAGATTTCAAAAGTAGTGTTTGCCCCAGGAGTAATCACACTTGGAGCGGTGTGTGAAATTTCAAGTGGGGAAGGCAGAATTTCAATGGTATCTTTTAAAGTATTTTGCGTGTAGCGAACATCGTCAAATTCAAATGACGGTAAAAATGCATAAGTTGAATCGTCGGGAGTTCCAAGTATTCCAATAAAATCAATTACTCCAGTTTCACCGGGCTCGATTCCTTTTACATGGAAACCGTCAGATTGAAGCGTTGGAATTGATGACAATAGTTCAAAGGAATCAGGCCAATCTGGTTGAATGGTTAAATCAGGAAATGTGACATCGCCGGTGTTTGTATAATTGATTTTACCTTCAACTTGTTGATAGGCGATTTTATATTCTGGTAAAACAAGACTGAGCTCAAGAGTTGATTTTGTTGGTGAGAAAACATGTTCAATTACTTTTTCATCAGGAGTATTTTCTTCGCCGTAATTATAGTTTAGGGTTGTAGTGAAAATTTGCTCACCGCCAACATCGCCGAACATTGTGCCACGAACATGAATTACGCCGTATTGATTTGGAGCAATATCTCCCAAATCAAAACTCATTTGTCCTGATTCTTTAGCGTCTTGGGTTTCGATTTCAGCTAATTCAAAATGAGCAGGGAAGCCTAAGCTAAGTTTTGCGTTGCTGATTGTCTCATCGCTTTTGTTTTCGTAGGTAAAAGTTAAAGTTGATGATCCTCCGGTAATTACTTCGGCTGGCGCAACCGTAGCGCTGATGTTGATGAAATTGGGAGTGAATTTCGGTAAAGATAGGTAAACCAGGCCAACTACAGTTAAGGCTAATGCTGACAAAACTAAAACATCGAGCGCTTTGTGTAGGTGTGAGCGTTCGCTAAAATAATTGCGCTTTAAAATCATTTTGATTGGATTTGTAACATGCTTACCGGCTTGCGCTCCTATTTGATAAGAACAAACCAAAAGATTTTTGTGCGTCTTTGGGTCTTTTTTTGACTCGCAGATGAGTTCTTGGTTTTTATTTTCCATATAGGTCTTATCAGTCCCATAGGTCGCATAAGACCTATATTCCAGACAATGTAAACACGTCTTGAGTAAAAGTAATTATTTCTTCTTTACCATCACCATCTAAGTCAGCAGCCGAAACTTCTACGCCGTTACCACTTCTTGAAAACGCCCAAAATGAATTCATCAATTCTTTTCCATCTTTATCAAAAAGCTTAATTTCAGGAACGCCTCCTTCTCCCTGACCGGTGAGGATCTCATCAATACCATCACCATTGGTATCAAGCGCAGCTACATTTACGCCGTAGCGAGAGTTGTAGTCATAGGCAAAAAATCCTGGGTTTATCAGCCGGCCATCTTTGTTAAATATTCGCACATGCGGTCCACCGTTAACGCCAGCGCCACAAATAATTTCAAACCAACCATCGCCGTTTAAGTCACCGATAGTAACATTAACACCACCGCGATAAACATCATCATAGGCAAAAAATCCCGGGTTAATCAGTACGCCGTTGGCATTAAATATTCGCACATGAGCGCCACCGCCGTTTTCAGTTCCGGTAACAATTTCAACCGTGCCATCACTTTCCAAGTCACCAACGGAAATATTTATTCCTCCACGAAACTTATTGTCATACGGATAAAAACTGGCGTGTAAATTTCCATTTTCATCATAAATAAAAACTTGTCCGTCGTTTGCTGTGACTGTTTCTAAATTGCCATCAAAATCAAGATCATAATGAATTACTTGGTTGCCGCCAGCATAATCTTCGTCGTATGAGAAAAACCCATTACGGTAAGCCTCACCACTGGTGTTATAAACTCGGGCGAAGGCTCCATTTAAAAAGACGCCATTTAGAATTTCTTCAATTGGTCGCAAAAGAATCAACCCGTCTTTTGATTCAATTTTTACCTGAGTGACAATTGAACCGTCGTTGGTTGTTGTATCTTGTGTGCCTCGGATTTTCTCAAACTCGCCGTCAAGATAAATTGTTTGTGAATAATCAGTCGGATTAACAATCACCATTCCATTTGTGAAATCTCGTGTCCAAGTTCCATCTGAGTTTTGTTCCGCTTCATCTTTAGCAATGCCGATATAAGCATCGTATTCATCAAAGCGCCAAAGTTGCTGGTGTGATTCTGTTCCAAAATCAAAACCAAAAAATCCAGATCCAAGTAGGGCGCTGGAAAGTCCGAGACGAACTCGTTTGTAGTCAGTACTGTTGCCGGTGTTACTTGTGTCAGAGTTTATAAGAATCACTGGCTCATACAAAACATTTTGTTCGAGCGCTAAATAGTTGTTGATATTTGTCGACCATCGACCGTCTTTTTCCCAAGGAGTTGGAAACGATTCAAACATTCGGCCGTTAACATATGGTGCGTGTTGCAAATTTGAACTGCCGTTTGAAATAATTATTTTGTCAGGTCCTACCAATTCGCGGGTGTAGTAGAAAAGTTCAGTGTAAGCGTCGAGCCACTCTTCGTTTACATTACTGCCATTATTTGAAAGTTTAACATCACCAACCCAGGCGATTTCATCACTAACTTCATCGAAAAAAACTCCGTCCCAATAATCATTGTGTAAAATTTTGCCTGCAACATAATCACCAAGCGTGTGGTTCCAGCCCGAAGTTAAATCCAGTGCTTGTGTTCCCGGCCAAATAGAAATGTTGCTTCCTCTTTTGTCGTTTAACCAGTAAGAGGATTTTATTGAATCCTCAAGTACATTGTGTAACCTGTCGTTCCAACTGTTGTTCCAACTTACACTTGGAACATAAGCAAGAAGAATAATATCAGGATTTAATTCACGAATTTCATCAGGGAAGTCTGGATTGTAAACCTGGGCTTCGGCTGGCAAAACTAAAACATCGTAAAGAGCTAAAGTCTCGACGATGCTTTTGTCTTCCAAGGCAGCTCCTGAAAGTAAATAGTAGTTAGCGGTCTTGATAGCATTATCTTCAGCTATACTGAAAAAAGCTGGAATCAGCGCTGCGGCTATAATTGATAATGAGATCAGGATTTTTTTCACAGTTTGTTGTTTTCTTCTGATTTTAAGGTTTCTGAGTTTGGGGAATACAAAGTATTTTTAACTCGCCATTGCTCAACAAATTGACCAATGCCGGCTTTGTCGCGTTTGTTGCGAACTGTTGAACTGGACTGAGACCATTTTAGCAGAGATTCAAAGTTAATTTTATAGCGACCGTGTACAACAATATATGTCACCTCTTTATTGGTGATGGCTCGGCGGACGGTACGGGCGCTAATGCCGAAAAGCTTAGCAGCCTCGGAAACTGACACTCGAACAGGGGTTTGCATTGTCATATGTGGTCACTTAGTTACCAATGTGGTCACTGAGTGACCACATTGGGGATTATAAAGGTTCTGAATTTAGCTATTTGTCTACTCTAGCGTAGACAAATAGGCTGATTTTGTCAAATTAGTCCTTGCCAAAATATGGTATTTTTGCTATATTTACTGGCCTAATTGAAATTAATGTAATGATTTCGTGGTTTCCACGACTCATAAGATGACATGCGACACCGTCATAAATTCCTATTATTCAGGGTGTATCGGTTCCGCGACACAGAAGCGTACGGTCAGCTGTACGACTTTTACGTTATAAAGATCAGACGCTTCATTTCATTCAGAATTCCAAGCAGTGAAGAAGCGGAAGAATTAACATCAGAAGTGTTTTTGCGGGGATGGGAATATGCAACCGCCAGCATTGTTAAAAATCCGGGAGCTTTGTTCTACAGGATAGCAAAATATGTGGTAGCTGATTTTTACCGGTCAAGAATGCAAGAAACAGGACTTGACGAAGCAGCGGAGATTGCGTCTCCCGAGAAGCTCATATCAGAAAAGTTAGAGATTAAAGATGATAGTCAAAGATTGATTAGTCAGCTCAAGAATTTAAAAGAAGAATATCGGGATGTGCTAGTGATGAAATATTTGGACGAAATGAGTATTGGTGAGATTGCTGAATCATTAGAGAAAACATCCAATAATGTTCGGGTCCTTCTTCACAGAGCAAAAAACGCGCTTAAAGAAATAACATCAGACGAATATAATAAATAGTGTGTCAAAAAATTGCATTGAACAATTGAAAGCACTAAAAACTCATCCTCAAGCAGGATGGGTGCAAGATGTTGTTGCAACAGATTCAAAAAATCATTTGATGAAGGCAATTAGGAATCATGGTGAACAGGCTGAGCTTGTTCCGCTTTCAACCGCTGGTTATATCCGTTTTACAGTTCTAAATTCAGTAGTACGACCAATGGGGGTTAGTGCTGCTATTTTTGTTTTGATTATTGGTGGTTGGATGACAACAGTGAGTGCGGCTTCAAATAGTGTTCCGGGTGACGCTCTTTATGGACTCAAATTAGTAACGGAAAGAGCACAGCTTACAATTTCCTCACTTGATCGCCGAGCTGTGCTTCACACTGAATTCGCTGAAAGACGCTTACATGAGGTAGTCGCGCTTGATGTAAATAGTGAATATTTGGATTCAACCTGGGAGGCATTTAGAACAGAAATGAAAATGGCTGGGGACGAATTAGCTCAATTGCAAGCCGAGGGTGGCAATAATGTTATCAGTGTCGCCAGCACGATCGATCAAAAAATCGATGATTTAAATAACGGTTTAAGTCAATTGCCGGGAAACGAGAACACAGTTGAAACGAAAAAAGTGGCTCAAGAAGTATCAAACTCAGCTGTTGGAGTGTTGGTAGAACAGCACGAAGTTGCAGAGTCGGAAGATTCGGATCGAGCTTTGTCACAATCATTTAAAGATCAATATAACGATCTAATGGGACGACAAGCATTTGATCTGGGAAGAATTGCAGTAATCAAAAACGCCGTTAATTCTGACGCTGTTAGTTCCGCAGTCTTGGGTTCAGAGAATCTAATTTCTTTGGAATTCTTAGTTAAGGACGCAACAGACTCAGTTAGTGAGGCTATGAACCTTGCAGCAGTTGGGGGTTACAGAGCAGCTTTTGAGTTAATGAACGAAGCAGACAATACATTGTTAGATATTGAGGCGCGCTTAGCTGTTATGGAGTTTGCCGTTACAAATGAATTAAACGCAGTTGACAATCAGATTTCTGATTATGTCGACACCCAAGCAATAATAGAAGAGCCAGTTCAATAATCATGTGAATCCACTTTTGATTGTCAGTCTGGCAATTAAAAGTGGAAGCATATGCTTCCTAATGACTTTACAAACATGGGATAAGCTCAAAGGTCGAGGCCGCATGGCCGCTTACTCCATCTAGAATTAATGAAGAAAGGATTTATAAATTATGCAAAACGCATTACTAAGGAATCGTGTATTTGCTATCGTAACAGCAGTTGCAATGGTTTTCGGATCATTGAGCATGGTACTTGTACCATCAACAGCTAGCGCAGCTACAGGTGGAGACCTTATCAAAGGTACTTCACTTACAACTGTGTACTACTATGGTTTCGATGGCGCACGATACACATTCCCTAACGAAAAAACATACATGACTTGGTTCTCAGATTTCTCAGATGTTGAGACAATCTCAGACTCAGCTCTTGCCGATATTTCATTGGCAGGAAATGTTGTGTACCGACCAGGAACTCGCTGGATTAAAATTACTAGCGATCCTAAAGTATACGCAGTATCAACTGATGGAACACTTATGTGGATCGAATCAGAAGATGTTGCTGTAGATTACGCAGGAAGCGACTGGGCATCTTATATTGAAGATGTACCGGATGTTTTCTTCACAGACTACACATCAGGATCATCTCTAACATCTGCAACTGCATATGATGGAATGATGTACATGGATGGTAGTTCTTACTATGTTGCATGGGATGGTGAAGCACAAATGGTTAGCTCAGCTGGCCGATCTGCAAACAACATGCAATCACGATTCTTCCTAGACGGAACAGGAATCGACACAAGCAGCCTATCTTCTGGATCTGATATTACTTCAGAAGTATCTGCTATGACAGATGTAGCACAACAGGGTGGCGATGGTTCAACATCAGCAACCGGTGGTGATGTTACATTTAAACTAAGCTCTTCAAATCCGTCCTCAACTTCAGTAACAACCAATCCAAACTCTGTTGATATGTTGGTATTTGATGTTAAAGCGGGAAGCGAAGCAGCTGAAATTGACCAAATTGCCGTTAAAATGGTTGGTCTTTCAGCTACAACCGATGTTACAAGCGTTTACCTTTATGAAGGTGAAACTCGCTTGACAGAGGCTCGTTCAGTTAACTCATCAACTCAAAAAGCAACTTTTGGAAGTCTTGACCTAGCTCTTGACGCTGGTGAAACTCGAACACTTACTGTTCGTGGAACAATCAGTGCTTCTGCCGGAGATGAAATCCAATTTGCTATTTATGAAGCTGATGATATTGACGCTAACGAAGGTTCAGTAGGTGGTAGCTTCCCAATCAATGGAAGCACATTCACTGTTTCAAACGTAACCGGTGGAACCGTAACAGTTATTGACACTGGTTCAGTTGATAACCCAGCTCTTGGGGCAAGCGACGCTGAAATCGGTAAATTCAAGATTACAACTGCTACAGAAGCTGGAGAAGTTGAATCACTAACCCTTAAAATCGATAACGCATCTGATCATTCAGACTACACAATGTGGGCTGATGGAGCAGAAGTAGCAACTGGTGAATACATTGGCGATAAGCTAGTTGTATTTGACTTTGCAACAGCATTCGATATTGCAAAGGGACAAAGTGAAATTTTCACAGTTACTGCTGATATCGGTGGTGAGGCAGCTGACACTATTTCGGTGTACATGGACAACGCTATTGACGTTTACGTGATTGGTGGACTCTATAGTTACCCAATGGCTGCAACAATGACTGGGTATGATGGCGGAACTTGTGCCGGTGGAGGATCTGATGAATGTAACTATACAACCATTCAGGGCGGTGAAGTTACAATCTCAGTTTCAGGACCAACCGCTGGTGATGTTCGACAAAACAGCCAAGATCAAACTTTGCTTGAATTCAGCCTTACTGCAGCTCAAGTTATGACAGTTAAGGATCTTGACATTATTGTTTCTGCTGATGACGATGATGACGGTGATACATTTGACTTCGTCGATGACTCAGCCGGCGCTGCTTTTGGCGACGCTGACGGACTTATCAACACAACTGAAGCAAACCTTACAGACATCAAGATTATCAATGTAGATACAGGTGAAACTCTTATGGGTCCACTTGAACTTGATTCTGTGGTTACAGCTGGAGATGATGCTGACCAAACAATCGACTTCACTGACGACTTTGACATGAGTGCAGGGGAAACCTTGTATCTAGCAGTTGTCGTGGATGTTGATGATTCAATCACAGCCGCAGAAACCATTGGAGCTACAATTGATATCTCTGGATTCCAAGCAGAAGACTCGAACGGTGATACTATTTGTACTTCAGGATGTAGCTCAACAGATGTTGTACCTACAACTGACCAAAATGGTTACGCACAAACAGTACGAGCAGCTTCTCTAACACTTAGCTTGGCTTCAACTCCGAGTGATGTGACAACTGTTCACGGAATGGACGACGTTCTACTAAACTCATTCAACCTGGTTGGTGGTTCGGCAGGAGTTGTTACTGTTACTGAAGTTCAGTTGAGCGTTTACTCCGACGATACGTCTGGAGCAACAATGACACTTGGAGATCATGCAACTGCACCGGATGTAAATAACTACATCGAGTCATGCTCGATTTATGATATTTCTGGTAACCTGCTTGATGGCCCAGAATCTCCAGTTGCTGCTGGAACAACTATTACTTTCCAGGATGTAAATTGGGATATCGCAGCTGAGGAGTCAGAGAGAATTGATGTTCGATGTAACATCTCAAACCCATCATCCGCAACAACTTACTACTTCGGTATTGATATTGCTGATTCAGCAAACGATATCGTTGCGGAAGACGAAGATGGAACAGATGTTGACCCAACTGGTGATACTCCAAACGGAGCAACCAGCCCAACAAATGAAGTCACGGTTGCTGCTTCCGGCTCATTGGCCGTAACAGCTGATTCAAGTATGCCAAGTGCCGACTTCTTGCTAACAGGTTCAGAAGATAACCATGTTGCTTCATACCGCGTTACTGCGACAAATGAAGACTTTGAGATTCAAACAATCTCATTTACAGAAGAACAGGCTACAGATGACAGCACAACCGCAGGTGATTATGCTAATAACATCTCACTTGTAACAATGGAATACCCACTAGAAGATGGAACAACTGGAGTTGCAACAGCTACAATGAATAGTAATGTTGCTAAGTTCTCAATTTCTTCAGCTCCAATCTTTGTAAGTACTGATGATCCTGCTATTATTGACATCTATGTTGATGTTCCGGCTACTGACAGAAATGCTGGTGGTTCAGCTACATCTAACGAAAAGGTCAGAATGGGATTCTCAGATGGAGACAACTCAGGAACTGAAAGCTTTAAGGCTGTCGGAGTTGGATCAGGAACAACATTAGAAGAAGATGCAACCGGAGTTGCTGACATCGGAGACGATGCTTACGCAACTGACGCTGTTCCACAATTCGTTGTTCGTGAAACCAAGCCAACAGTAAGCTTGTCTTCAAGCTCACCAAGTGGTGCTAAGGTTGTAGGTGACATCGAAGTGATGCGCTTCAACGTAGCCGCTTCTTCAAATGAAGATGTTATCTTGCGTGAATTAATCTGGAGCTTCACAGGAACCAACAATGCCGGTGGTACTGACTGGAGAATCTGTGATGAAGATGATGCTGCAGGTGGATTTGCAACTGTTGACCTTGACCTTTACAACTTAAGTAAAGAAGGAACAGCCACCGCTCTTGACGATGATGTTGAATGGTCATTCTTGGATACTGACTCATCTGTCTGTACACAGAATACTGATACAGTTGATTACATTCAACTTGAGTTCAGTACAGATGCTGAAGCTATTACAGTGCCGGCCGGTGAAACTTACACCTTTGCTCTGTACAATAACTTCAGTGGAACCATAGCAGCTTCCGCAACCAACGATGACAGTGTTCAATTCTCACTTGTTGAGGAAAGTTCATTGTCTTGGATGGATCCAAGTT
>PFJC01000007.1 GCA_002782865.1 Candidatus Uhrbacteria bacterium CG_4_10_14_3_um_filter_41_21 | reverse complement strand
AATTTGTAACTATTAAATTGCCATCAACCGTATCTTCATCAACATTTCTGCTGAAAGTAATTGATAGTTTGATGTTACGAATGGATACCTCACCTTCTGGCGAATATGCGGACACTGAAAATGTTGAAGTCGAGCCACCACCAAGCCCGGTTGGAGCGTCCGGATCTCCATCTGTTGTTTCACCACCTCCACCGGTCGCGTCCAAAAGAGCAGATAGTACAAAAGTAGTAATTGAATAAGATGCCATTATTATAAAAAGTCCAACACCAGCGTTTATTAAAATCTTTTTTGCTTTTTCAACTTTTTCTCCATCGCCGCCGGCAGTCATCCAAACAAAACCACCGTACAAAACTAAAATAACTGCTATTATTCCAAGCACCGCCAAAAAGGCTCTGATAAATTTAGCAATTGTAACTTTAATATCAGCATTACCGAGTCCGCTAGCTTCCCCTGTTGTATCTAAACTATCTGTAATATCACTCTGAGCGTAAACAGTTGTTGGTGTTGCTACAACCAAAAATCCCCCCATCAGCGTAAACAGAATTGAAAATGCAGTTATCAATTGTCCAAATTTTTTAAACATAACTAAAACAAACTACATTCTTTATCAGACGGCGAGCCATTGCAACAATATGGTTCAGTCGAGGTTGTTCCGCATCTTCCATCGGTTGCATCCGGCCCTTCACCTGGCACAAAACAATTTTGATATTCATTCTTAACTCCGTCTGTTACGGTTACTCCGTACAGGTAGGTTGTGCCGTCTTCTTCGCTTGATGATTCCAGGAACACGCCGTGCCGAATATAGGCCTGAGTGTATGTGACAAATTCATCGGTATTGGCAATCTTGTACCAAAGCTCGTGCACCGGATTTGATTCAAGTGAAATATTTTCGCTCGTTAAAGTTGAGCTGAGCATTACAGAATCAAAAGTAATATAAACTGTTGTGTCTAAATCAATATCCCCTTCTTTAATATTTGGACTGATGGTTGAAATTTCCGCCGGATCTAAATTAACATCATTAGTAGTCTTAAATGACCATTCATAATCATCACCAGCTGTTCCGTCGCCATTGCTGTCGAGTGCATTGCCGGCAGTGTCAACAATTCCGTCGTATGGGAAAACATCCACTTGTGGTGATTCGTCGCCCGGTGTGGCCGCCTTGATAGTTGCGCCAACTGTCTCTCCGCCCGGCAAACAATAAATTGTGTCCCCGCAAGAATTTGTGCCACAAGCGTCAGTGCTGGTAAATGTAATTGTTTTGTAATTATTGCTGATTACATATTCTCCAGCTATTGGCACATCATCTTCTCCATAGGTTTGAATGTTGTCAAAACCACTGTCTGATGCGCGCGTTCCGGTAGCACTAGTTGGGTCAACCGCTTCGCTAAAAGTAATTTGAACTGCAATATTGCGATCATACTCGCCGTTTGCCACCGGGGTTACTTTCTTTACAGTTGGCGGCGTTAGATCAATTTCTGTACTAACTTCAAACGACCATTCATATCCACCGGTATTTAAAACAGTACTGCCGTCTGAATCTTCGATGTTGTCATCAAGATATACCGTGTATGAAACATTTTCACTGTCAGAACCCAAAGTTGGCGGGTCAAAAACAAATGTTTTTAAATCGTCGGTAAAGGCAACTGTTACCTGTTCTGATGTTAAAGCTCCGCTTTCGCCATCTTCTGTTGCGTAAATAACAATGTTGCTGATATTAAGTCCGGTGGCGACTGTGTCGTCCGTGGTATCTTCTGGCGTTCCATTTGTGCTATAACCATCAATAAACGATTCAATATTCATGGCATCTTTAAATGTAACGAAGATTTTTGTGTTGCGAGCGATATCAGTGTCATTCCTTTCCGGATAATGATCGCGCAGTGCACCCGAGCCAAGTGAGCCCGACAGTGTTTCAACCGGAATGTCGGGTGTTGGAGAATCATAACTGCTGTCCAAGGCGCCGGTGATTGCGTTTATAATATAAGAAGTGATTGCAAACGACGCCAAAATAATTATCAAACCAACAACAGCATTGATCATGAATTTTTTTGCCTTCTCTACCTGCTCGGCGTCGCCACCAGCAGTCATCCATAAATAACCAGCGTAGATAATCAGCACTAAAAAAACAATTCCCAAAACACTTAGGAATCCTTTTATAATGTAACCGATAATTTCTGGCAGACTTGCGTCTGCCAGCCCCGACGAGGCCTGAACAGATTCCAGTCCGTCGGTCTGCGCTAAAACATTTTCGACGCTAACAAAATAAAATGCGAAAATCGTGGCAGAAATAACTGCAACGAGTAGCATCACTTTTGGAATAAGCGTTTTGTATTCGCTTTTATACATGTTGAAAATTTTGTATTTTAATTATACAACACTTTGTTAAAAAATAAGAACAGCTTGTGGATTTAATCAATCTCCAAGATAATCAGACGATCGTCTAGTTATCTTGGAAAATAAAAAGAGACAGATTCTTCTGTCTCTATGGATCAATAATTATTTTTTCAACAATCTTTCAATCATCACCTTTACTCTTTTTCCATCAACTTGATCTCTCAGCTCTTCCATAACCGCCCCCATTGCCTGGCCCATTCCTGAGATGTTACCCTGCCCCAACTCATCTAAAACTTTTCGAACCGCGCTTTCTAAATCTTCATCTGACATTTCCGCTGGTAAATATTTTTTTAAAATAACAAGTTCGCTCTTTGCTTTGTCAGCTAAATCTGCGCGTTCGCCGGCGACAAATGATTCAAGTGCATCTTCAATCTTCTTAGCATCACTTTTAATTATAGAAATAACTTCAGCATCTTCTAATTCTTTTTTTAAATCAATTGCCTTATTTTTGAGTGATGCCCAAAGCAACCGAAGCACGCTAAGTGTTTCAACATTTTTTTCTTTCATGGCAGTTTTCATGTCATCTTGGATTTTTTGATATAGAGTCATAACATTATAGAGTTATAAGAGTAAAAAGGGTCAAATGGATTATAAAGGGATATAGTAGAGAAAAAATTATATTACCCATGTTACCTATATTACACTTGTCACCCAAAAAACAAAACAGAGCCTAAGCTCTGCTTTGTTTTTTATCGACGTTTATTTGCTCCACGAGCGTCTTCAACAAGTTTACCGGTTTTGATCATCCATTCTCGCTTATCGGCAATTTCCATACCGCGTAGCTTACTACCGTGTTGCTTATTTTTTGTAGCTTTTTTGGCGTGATAACGATTAGCACGAACTGTTAGTCCTTTTCCGCTTTGCTGAAATCTGCGCGTAAAGCGACGGAACATTGCTTCAAAACTTTCGCCTTTTTTTCGTTTTATATTTATATCTGACATTTATATCACCTGGCCTTTCTTTAATAGATATTAGAGGTTTATCCGGCGTAGCCGGACCAGGCTTCGCCTGGGAGCAATAGAATTCAAATCTACTCTATATTGGTCTAATTTCTAACAGTCTACTCCCTCTTTCGACAGGACGAGTGTAGCATTTTGGCCGATTTAAGTCAAATAATTGACATCTCAAGAAATAATGTAAGCGGCGGGCCTAAGGACTCGCCGTCTTCTTTTTCGCCTCCCCTTTCCAAATAAAAATATCGTCGGGTGGCACGGCAACGGGGACCCCGACAGCGCACAGTGAGTTCTACGAACGAGCACTGACGGGGTGATTGCCGGGTCAGGACCCGACGATATTTTTCACTTCCCTTCCCCTAAAACAAAATAGCGTTGTAGGTACGATGAAAAATGTGCTGGGATAGCATTTTGAAAATTGGAAACACCTAATTATACTTTTCAATTTCCCAAAATGCCCAGCCGTTTTCGAAGCGTACCTACAAAGCTATTTATACTATCTATCCCCCCAACTGCTTCTGTACAATCTCTACCACCTTTTTTACATCAACAATCTCTTGAGCTCCGGATTCCATATCTCGGATTATGATAGTCCCGTCTAAAACCTCTTTCTGACCAAGAATCAAAGCAACTTTTGCTTTTAGTTTATCCGCCATCTCAAGTTGAGTTTTAAGTGAACCTTTTCCAAAAGCTTCGCCCGTTGTAATACCAGCGCTTCTGAATTGTTCAAAAACCGACAAACCTTTGCGTCTCGCCGCCTCACCCAGCTGACAAAAGAATACATCAATTTCTCTTTGTTTATTTATTGGTACCTCTTGTGCCTTCATGGCAAGAATAATTCTTTCAATGCCAAGCGCGGCACCCATTGCCGGCGTCCCTTCGCGTCCGCCAAGCATTTCCACCAAACCGTCATATCTACCTCCTCCACCAAGAGCGTTTTGAGATTTTTCTTCTTCATTCTCGTTTACCACTTCCCTTGTTACATTTGGAATTATTTCAAAAACTGTTTTGCTGTAATAGTCCAAACCACGAACCAAAAAAGGATTTAATTCGTAAGGCACTTCAGCTTCGTCTAGATATTCCAAAACCTTCATGAAATCTTGTTTTGAAGTGTCATCCAGCCAGTCAACGATCTGCGGTGCGTCAACCTTTAATTCTTGAATTTCTGGTTCCTTGGAATCCAAAAGTCGAAGTGGATTTTTTTGCAAACGCTTTTTATCAGTTTCGGAAAGCTGTCTGCGAAATTGTTTAAAGTAACTTACAAGCTCCATTATATAATCCCGACGAGATTCCGGCGTTCCAATTGAATTGATTTGCACTGTAACATCAAGGCCTAATTCTTTTAACAATCGGAAACAGATAATGATAATTTGAGCATCAATTATTGGCTCGTTTGAACCGATTGCCTCCAAGCCAAACTGCCAAAACTGACGATATCTCCCAGCTTGCGGACGGTCATGGCGAAACATTGGACCAAAATACCAAAGCTTAACCGGTTGTGGCTTGTTTAACATTCCGTGTTCAATATATGTGCGCACAACCTGAGCGGTTGCTTCTGGTCGCAAAGTTACTTTAGTGTTGCTTGGATCAACAAATGAGAACATCTCCTTGTCAACAATGTCAGTCCCCTTTCCGACCGATCTTTCAAAAAGTTGAGTTTGTTCTAAATAAGGCAATCTGATTCTGTCAAAACTATAATCAGTTGCAATTTTACGAGCAGCGTCTTCTACTTTGTCCCAATACACTTGTGAATCTGGCAAGATATCACGAAAACCTCGCAGAGATTTATAAACCTTTGGCTTTTTATCATCTATTCCTCCGATTTCTTTTTTTGTTTTTGGCATAGTCGAGGCGTAGCGGAGGAATAAACTGCTTTATTCCGAGCCGCCGAGACGGGCGAGGCGATGTTCGCTGAGCGAACAACCGAGCCCAATTTATTATTCTAAATATTAATTAACTTACAGTGAATAATCAGGGATATTTATAGTTCCAACACGGTCAAGTGGTAATCCGCGCACCCAAACCCTACCGACAATACTATTTTTTTCAATTGCTCCAAATTTTCTGGAATCCAAACTTTCATCACGATTATCCCCCATTACATAATATTCATTCTCACCGAGCGTTACCATTTGGTGGCCGGGAGTGTACTCGGTAATATACTGTTCGTCTAGCAAAGTACCGTTTGGATACTCGTCGTTATAAATTGTAATTTTATTATCATTAATCTCGACCGTCTCACCCGGCAAACCAATGACACGCTTGATGTAATACTGATCAACACCGGTTGGCGGTCTAAAAACCACCGTTTCCCCACGCTCGATTTCACGAAACCTATAAGTGATTTCATCGATTATCAAATACTCATTTTCGTAAAAATTAGGCTCCATTGAAGCTCCCTTAACCACAAACGGCTGAATAAAGAAATATCTAATTGGAATAATGATTGCAAGTGCGATAATCACTATTTGACCGACCTCCAAAAAAAACATCACTATTGAACCGACAGTTGCTCCAAACATCTTGTAAACGATCGGTTCTTTGGTTTCAGGCTTGTTTTGTTCATTTTCTGTCATATGTGTGCCCAGGATATCATATAAATACGCTTATTACAATGATTTTGTTCCTCGCCAAAAACATGATATCCTGCTAGTATAATGCAGTTATGTCTGACGAACATTCAGTTGATTTCTTACAACAAAAATACGACTTCACTCCAAGTCAAAAAAAGACTAAAAAAAGTAAGGTTTGGTTAAAAGTCTTAGGATTACTACTTGGAATCACAGCCATTGCTGGTGTAGCTTTTTCTTATAGTCTTTCGTCCGAATATAACGAAGATTCAGGCGAATACGAAACCTTCTCAATTTTTTCTTCACTTAGAACTTTAGTTGGTGCTGATGAAAAAGCATTAACTGGCGAAGATGATGACCGAATCAATTTCTTATTCCTGGGCGTTGGTGGTGATGGTCACGCCGGACCCGAGCTTTCAGACAGTATTATCTTTGTCAGCTATCGCCCCTCAACCGGAGATGTTGGAATGCTGTCTATCCCACGCGACCTAGTTGTGCCAATTCCCGGCTATGGCTACAGAAAAATCAATCACATAAACGCTTACGGTGAATTAGAAGAGGAAGATTACGGTGCTGTTTGGGCGTCCGAGATTATCGGAGACCTACTTGGTCAGGAAATTCATTATTATGTTAAAGCGGATTTTAATGGCTTTGAAGATTTAATAAATGAAATCGGCGGCGTGAATGTTTATGTAGAAACAAGTTTTACAGACAATACTTATCCAACCGAGGATGATTTAATACAAACAATTTCTTTTGAAGAAGGTTGGCAAATGATGGACGGAGAAACTTCATTAATGTTTGCCCGCTCAAGGCACGGATCAAACGGAGAAGGCTCTGACTTTGCCCGCTCTGACAGACAGCAAAAAATTCTTGTGGCAATCAAAGATAAATTATTGTCAGCTTCTACCTTCCTCAACCCGGCCAAATTAAACCAACTCATTAATACTTTCCAAGAAAATGTTAATACCAATTTAACATTTTGGGAGATTATGAAACTTGCTCGAGACGCTTCAGATATTGATATGAGCAAAATCACAATGACGGTACTAGAACCAAGCGACGAAAGCTCACTCTATTCAACAACAATCAACGGCGCTTATGTAATTTTGCCAAAACGCGATGACTGGTCCCCTATTCAGCAAATAGCTGCCAATATTCTTGATTCAACTGATATCTCAAACATTGCCGAGCTAAACCCAAGCCCTGAGTCATCACTTTCCGCTACAGTTGAAATTCAAAACGGAACAAGCGTTTCCGGACTGGCTTTCCAGGCTTCACAACTTTTATCCGGACCAAACTTTGAGGTTGTAACAATTGGCAACGCTGACTCAAAAGATTATGCAACAACAATTATTTACGATCTTACCGAAGGCGAAAAGACCGAAGAGTTAGCAGCTTTAAAAGAATTTCTAGAAGCTGATGTTGCCATGTCGCCCGCCGGATGGATATTTTCAGACGATGTTGTACCGCGAGAGCTAACCGTTGAAACACCCCAAGAGACTGACTCAGAAGTAGACTTTTTAATTATTCTAGGCGAAAACGCAGAAAGCCTAGTTTTGCGCTAAACATATGTCCAATATTATTTCACCCCCTAAAGTTGTTATTGTCGGGCGCACTAACGTGGGTAAATCCACGCTTTTTAATAAACTTATCGAGGATCAAAAATCGCTTATTTCAGATATCGCCGGCACAACTCGCGACAGATTTGAAGCAGATTGTATTTGGCGCGGGCAGGTTATAAGAATGGTTGATACAGGAGGACTAGACAGGAATCAAAAAGATAACATTGAAAAACAAATTAGCATGCAAGCATACGAGGCCATAAAAGAATCTGACTTAGTTATTTTTATAGTTGATGCTCAAGCTGGTCCGCAACAAGAAGACAGAGATTTAGCAAAAAAATTATTAAAATTAAAACAACCGGTACTACTGATTGCCAACAAAGCTGATAATGAAAAAATACGCAAGGGGCTAGACGCCAAAGAATGGCACAGTTTCCCATATGGCCGACCAACGCCGGTTTCGGCCAGGCGCGGAATTGGAACCGGAGATTTGCTTGATAATATTTACGAAAATCTAAAAAAACAAAGCACGCCACCGGTTGATATTGCTGACGCCATTGAAACTAGAGTAGCTGTAATTGGCCGACCAAATGTTGGTAAATCATCACTTCTTAACTCTGCTCTTGGACAAGATCGTTTTATTACAGATGATTCCGAGCATACAACTCGCGAACCAAACGATACGCACATTGCAGTCGATGGTCGAAACTACTTAATGGTCGATACAGCTGGAATTAGAAAAATGGCCAGAGTAAATAGCGGGAAATCAAAACTGGAAATTTCAGGAGTGGACAGATCAATCAAAGCCATGGAAAGAGCCAATGTAGTTTTATTTGTAATTGATATTTCAAAAAGCATTACTTCTCAAGATAAACACTTAGGCGGAATTATTGCCGACTCGGGTGCCAGTGCCATTATAATCGCCAACAAATGGGATAAAATTCCAGAAAAAGATTCAAAAACAATTAATAAATACGAAGCATACTTACGTGCCCATTTACCAATGCTTGATTACGCACCGATTGTTTTCACATCAGCCTCAACCGGTAAGCGCGTGCAACAATTGTTTGATGTGATTGATGAAGTTTTCAAAAATCGATTTACTCAATTACACGGCCAAGAAACACATGCTTTTATCAGCGAAGCGATTGCCAAGCATAAACCAAGTCGAGGTAAAGGCGTAGCTCACCCTGATATTAAATCATTCATTCAAGTTAAAGTTAATCCGCCTACTTTTGTTTTGACAATCAAGCAGGCGCGAGTTGATGCCTTAAATAAATCCTATCTTCGCTTTTTGGAAAATCTTTTACGAGACAAATATGGTTTTGGAGGATCACCAATTAAAATATTCGTTAGAGGTAAAAAGAAATCACACACGACTTAGGGCTATCCCCTCTATCACCTATTATCTATCACCTTTATGAATTCCGTTTTAATCATCGGTCTTGGAAATCCAGGTCTTCGCTACCGCAAAACCAGACACAACATTGGTTTTGTATTGATTGATGAAGTCGCAGAACAACTAGGAGCAAAGTTTAAAAAAAGAAAAGATTTACAAGCCGAGGTAGCCGAGCTAAATCTGGACGGTCGAAAAGTTGTTTTAGCCAAGGCGTTAACTTACATGAATAAGTCCGGCGAAGCTGTTCAATCGATTATTAATGTCTACGATTTATCAAACTTATTAGTCATCCAAGACGACGCCACTATGGAATTCGGCAAAATCCGAATTCGCGCTGAAGGCTCGGCCGGTGGCCACAATGGAATCAAATCAATTATCACTCACTTTGGATCTAATAAATTTAAACGCTTTAAATTTGGTGTTGGCGAGCCACTAGAAAACATCGCTTTAGAAGATTGGGTTTTGGGTAGATTTTCAAAAGAAGAGATTAAAGAGATTGATAAGAAAAAAGCAGAAATTTCAAAAGATATAATTAAAAATCTCGAAAACTAGACCAATAGACATTTGATCAATAGATAAAAGCGCGAATTATCGTGCTTTTTCGTTTCCAAACACTTTTTACCCCTATAACCTCTATTACCCTCCCTTACCCAAATATCCTTGACAAAAGACGGTTTTTTGATATATTACAGCGTTTTTCGGGGATCAACCCGACTAACATTCCAGGAGGGGCGCCATGCGCTATCCGAGCCAGTTTGGCTGATTATGGGCGTAGCACGTTCTCCCGTGCTTGTTTGCCCAACCGAACCGAACAACTTCGACTTCACCCCAGGATCGCCGTCGCAGCGACCCAACGGGGTGAAAGAACTCACACAATTAGGGGAGATCTTCCCCCTAGGGCCAGAGTAGGCACCGTGTGAGTTAGGCAAGATAGCCGTTTCAATTTAAGTCGATTTGAAACGGAATGGAGACTATCGTGAGGGCAGACCCCTATGAAACCCTCTTTGTGTTATTGCAGGGCGTCAGATGTTTCACTGGACAGCTAGCGACATAGCTTCAAGCATTTGCCGAGATCGTGGAGATCCCCATCTTGACGCGTTGATTGCCAGATCAACGCGTTTTCTTATTTATAACGGGCGGGCACATGGGCCCGCCCCTACGCGAATCTCGATGGGGCGAGGCATCGCCTCGCCCCTATTTCCTATTTCCTCTATCCTGCTATTACCTATAACCTATCACCTATGACCTATGATAAAATACATTTCATGAGACCCGACATTCCCTACTGGCTCGCTTTAAATGAATTTAACAAATTCGGCCCGCGGAGCATGATGAGGCTTTTTTCTTATTTCCAAAACATGGAGCTAGCCTTTAAAGCTGACCTCCAAGATTTAACAAATGCTGGCATCCGCCAAAATATCGCCAGCCAGTTTATTCATGAACGACAAAATTTTAATCCTGAAAAAATCACAGATACCATTAACCGCCACGGTATAACTGCAGTTACATCTCAAGACGACAGTTATCCCCCACTCCTTAAAACAATCTACGACCCGCCGGCCGTACTCTATATCAAAGGAAAACTACCGAGCATTGATCGCGCTCATGTGGCCGTAGTTGGCTCACGCAAAGCTAGTCCGTATGGATTGCAATGTGCTGGCATGCTCGCGACTGAACTTGCCAAAGCTGGCGTAGTTGTCGTTAGTGGTTTGGCTTATGGGATCGACGAGGCTGCTCATATTGCAACATTAAAAACAAATGGAATTACAATCGCCGTACTTGGAACGGGAATTCTAAACCCCGGCACTGAACGCCAACAATATTTAGCTGAAAAAATTGCCCAATCTGGCGGCGCTGTAATTAGTGAATTCCCTGTTCGAATGCATGGCGCCAAACAAAACTTTCCGATTCGCAATCGCATCATTTCCGGTATCGGTCATGGCTCATTGATTATTGAGGCCACGAAAAAATCCGGTTCCCTTATTACCGCGCAATCAGCTCTGGAACAAAACCGCGAAGTTTTCGCAGTTCCCGGCCCAATAACATCCGACACATCGGTCGGAACAAATAATCTCATTAAAATGGGCGCCCACCCCGTCACTTGCGCCACTGATGTTTTAAATGTATTAAATATAAGTGAAGTGCAAGAAATTGCCAGGTCAGAACCAACGCCAGACAGTAAAGAAGAAGCACTAATCCTTGAGCTTCTTTCAAAAAATCCAATTCATATCGACGAACTCACCCGTCAAACCGGTCTACAATCCTACAGCGTTGCCAGTACTTTATCGTTAATGGAAATGAAAGGCCAAACTAAACAAATCGGTGGAATGTATTATGTCAAAACAATTTAAAATAACCTACGACAAACTTTTGTCGCTGACCAATCTTCAGCTCAAGCCTTATTCTGATTCCAAGGCTGAACTTGAGCGTTCGCTCGATCGAACTCGAGCGCTTTTGAAACAGCTTGGTAGTCCAGATAAAAAACTAAAATTTATTCACATCACCGGCACCAGCGGTAAAGGATCGACAGCAAACATGCTCCACCAGATTCTTTTTGAAGCTGGTGAAAAAGTTGGAACCTACACTTCTCCGCACACCACCAGTTATTTAGAAAGGTTTCAAACCGGTGACAAATTAATCGACCCAAAAATCCTATCAGACTCAATCGAGGAAGTTATTTCTGCCTACGAACAGATATTGGAAAAAGGATCTGATGAACTTTCTTTTTTTGAACTTTCAACCGCCGTTGCTTTACACGCTTTTGTAAAAGCGGGAATTAAGTGGTGCGTGCTCGAAGTTGGCTGTGGCGGTCGCTATGACGCTACCAATGTTATTCCAACCCCACGCGTCGCCATTATTACAAACATCGATCTTGATCATACGGAACTGTTAGGAAATACGCTTTCTGAAATCGCCTATGAAAAAGCCGGGATTATCAAAAATAATGGCGTGGTATTCTCTGGCGAGACCAGACCGACAATCAGAAAAATATTCATGAAAGAAGCGATCAAAAACAACGCCGCTTTATTTTTTATCGATCCTCACCACGATGTAGGGGCAAGGCGCGCCCTGCCCCTACAATTCGGCTCTCACCAACAACACAACTCTGCCATTGCCGAAGCCGTTGCCCGCGAATTGGAGATTCCAGATGAGATCGTGGCCAAAGCTTTACAATCTACTAAACTACTTCCCTGCCGATTTGAAACCATTCAAAAAAATCCAACAGTAATCTTGGACGGCGCTCACTCCCCGGCAAAAATCAAAACTACCGTGGCGATGATTAAAAATCAGAATCTTAAACCACATATAATTTTTGGTTGCACATCAACAAAAAATCCCGAAGAAATAATTAAGCAATTAGCACTCGTAGCCGAATCAATTACAACCACTCGCTTTGACACACAGATGCGCAAGGCAGCCAATCCTTTTAAACTTCTCGGACTTGTGCCAAAATCAAAACGCACCAGCGCATTTTTAGATTGGCGCGACGCGCTTGAACACGTAGAAAAACTGGTAAAATTTGGCGGAGCCAGACCCGGCTCCGCCGGGAAATCCGACACGATTGTCATCACTGGATCTCTGTATTTATCTGGCGATATGAGAGCACATTGGATCCCCGAAGAACAAATTATAAAAAATAGATCATCGTTTAAAAAATAAATATGTCAGACAAAGAAAAATTCAAGGCCTATGTTGCGGTTTACCTCGTCTTAATCAAGGACGGAAAAATTTTACTGCTAAGGTGAAAAAATACTGGCTATCAAGATGGAAACTACGGGCTTGTGTCTGGACACCTCGATGGCGCTGAAACAACCAAGATGGCCATAGCTCGCGAAGCGCTAGAAGAAGCTGGAATCACAGTTTATCCTGATAATCTTGAAGTTGCCCATATTATGCACCGCTACCGACCAGAGCGTGAATATTTTGATATTTGTTTTGGGGAATGTCTAACTTCTGCCACCAAATTCCGTTAGAAGCTTG
>PFJC01000025.1 GCA_002782865.1 Candidatus Uhrbacteria bacterium CG_4_10_14_3_um_filter_41_21 | reverse complement strand
GCGAAAATCAAAAGAGCAAGGAACATTTTTTCTTTTTGGGGTTGCCGAGTGAAGCGAGGCGGTGGCGGGGCTTTCGTGGAGCGTACGATTTAGTTTAGAGCCATCACGCACTCCGCGCGTGCGACACATTACCGATTTTGAAAATAGGTTCGGATTTGGTAAAATAAACGCACCACAAACGAACTAGACGGGATTCGGACTCGTAATTCCTGGATGACAAACCCAATGAAGTTACCAATTACTTCTACAAGCCCGATTTTCGCTTGAGATAGTATAAACAAAACAACTCCAAATTCAAATAAATGAAAGGGAGTTGATTTGTGTTATCCAGGATTAGCTCGTAAAACGAGCTTCACTTAGTCTAAATACATTGCACCATCAAAAAATTAGTTTCAGTCAAGCTTGAATGTGGACAAAAGTTTATTAAAATTTTCGTGGTTATTTAGAATTACAGAATGAACTATCTCGTACAATTCGTTTATATGTGCACTTAATTGCGTATATCTGACGCAAGAGCATTGGATGTGCGCCCTTGGGCTGTTGAATCTTATCACTACTAAACCGAGGTAACAATATGATGTTTTACATAAGCGACGATTGTCCAACGCGCCACCAGGTTACTACCTTCGCAACTTAGAATAATTAACTACGGCGGTAACCCGGCGGTTATAGCTAGCAATCGCGAAATTTTCAAACTTGACCATTACAATTCCGGTCTCTAACCACTAGCCACTTTGATCTCCATCCCCCTCGTTGTGATATAATATCCCCACATGATTCGATTCTCCAATGTCACTAAAACTTATCCGCCTGATACACATGCCCTCCAGCATGTTAGTTTGCATATTAAGCCGGGTGAGTTTGTTTCAATTGTTGGCCAAAGCGGATCCGGAAAAACAACGCTCGCTAAAATGTTGTTTGCCGAAGAAAAACCAACCCGTGGAGAAATTGTAATCGGGGATTGGGAAATTCATAAAATTTATCCGTGGCAAATTCCACAGCTACGCAGGCAAATAGGAATTGTGTTTCAAGATTTTAAACTTTTACAGCGCAAAACCGTTTATGAAAATGTTGAGTTTGCTCTTCAAGTTGCCGGGGAATCAAAAAAAAGAATCAAAGAAGTAATTCCTCAGGTTTTAAAAATTGTTGGATTGCAAGATAAAAAACATCGTTATCCTCGTCAGCTTTCAGGTGGTGAGCAACAAAGGGTTTCAATCGCACGCGCTCTTGTGCACAGACCAAAAATTTTAGTAGCAGATGAGCCAACAGGAAACTTGGACACTATTCATGCTCACGAAATTATCGAGCTCCTTCGCAAAATCAACGATTACGGCACAACGGTTGTTTTGGTAACTCACGATCGAGATATTGTAAACTCTCTTAAAAAACGCGTCATCACCCTAGCAGACGGAAAGGTTGTATCAGATGTAGAATGCGGTAAATACCATATTTCATGAGCATAATACTTTCATTTTCGCGGGTAATTAAATTTACTTTTCAGAATATCCTTCGAAATTTCTGGCTATCTTTTATTACAATGACAGTTTTTTTGTTAACACTAGTCACAATCAACTCTGTTCTTTTTATAAATGTTGTGGCCGATTCTGTTCTTGAGAGTGTTGAAAAAAAAGTAGAAGTAACAGTTTATTTTACACCTGAGGCGTCCGAGGATATTACAAAGGCAGCTCAGGGTTATTTGCGTGGATTTTCACAAGTACGCGATGTTCAATATATTTCAGCTGAAGATGCGCTTGCAACTTTTCAAGAAAGACATGCGTTTGATGATGTAATTTTGTCGTCGCTTAACGAAATCGGGGACAACCCATTTGGAAATGCTTTGGTGATTTCGGCAATGTCAACAAATGACTTCGATTTCATTCTAGAGGCTTTGGAAACTCCAGAGTTTTCGCCTTACATTCGGGACAAAGATTTTGATGATTATCAAACAATCATTGAAAAAATAAACGCCCTAAGTTTGCGTATTCGTATTGCAGGTTTTGCACTGGCAGCCCTATTTGGCTTAATAGCAGTTTTAATTATTTTCAACACAATTCGAGTAGCAATTTATGTTCATCGCGATGAAATCGGAATAATGAAATTGGTAGGCGCAAACGATTGGTTTGTGCGCGGGCCATTTTTGCTCGAAGCAATTTTATACAGTTTGGTAGCGGTAATTATGATGATTATCATAATGTTTATCTTCTTAACTGCTTCGGAAACATCGCTCATGAATTATTTTGATGAAAGTTATAACAGTGTTTACCAGTATTTCTTAAATAATTCTTTAATAATTTTTGGGGCGCAGTTTCTTGGTTTGGCTATTTTAAGTATTCTTACAACGGCTTACGCAATGCGAAAGTATTTAAGAGTTTAAATTAGAAATACGAAATCAGAAATCTTAAACAAATCAGAAATCCAAAATATGAAATTTAATTTATAATTTCGATGTTCGAATTTGTTTAGAATTTATAACTTCTGATTTAGAATTTTATGGCTCAAGCAGGCCAATATGGAAAACATAGGTTTTGGGAAATGGTGCCAGGACTTTTAATCTGGGGCACTTTTTTGTGGGCCATTGTGACATCTTTCTTTGCACCAGCCGTGGCTGTAATTTTTATCATAATTTTTGACCTGTATTGGACGATGCGGGTTTTATATTTTTTGATTTTTGTTGTTTACGCCTACAGACAATACAAAAACGCCATGAAGATCGATTGGTTGGCTGAGGTTAAAAAACACAAAGACTGGGAGCGTTTGTATCATGTTGTTTTATTGCCAACTTGGCAGGAAGGTGTTGGAATTTTGCGTGACGCACTAAACGCAATCGACAGAAATCCATACCCAAACGATAAGTTTATTGTAGTTTTGGGCGGCGAAGAAAGAGACATTATCAATTTTGAAAAATACGCAGCCGAGCTTGAACCGGAATTTCGTAATAGATTTAAACATTTCATGGTAACAGTTCACCCGCACGGCCTGGAGGGTGAAATCGTAGGGAAGGGTGCTAATTTAAATTGGATGGAAAAGCGAGTTAAAGAATATATTGATGAACAAAAAATTCCTTACGACGATATTTTGGTAACTGCTTTTGATATTGATACAGTCCCACATCCACAATATTACGGCCGATTAAGTTATTTGTTTTTAACAGAGGAAAATCCAACCCACGCCTCTTATCAACCTGTTGTTCTTTACTCAAACAATATTTGGGAGTCATCTGCTCCGGTTCGAATTTCCATGTTTGGTACAACTTTTTGGCTAATGAGCGAGTTAGTTCGGCCAGATCGTATGTGGACATTTTCATCACACTCAATGACTTGGAAGATGTTAGTTGATGTTGGCTTTCATGAACCGGATTTAATCTCCGAAGATTCAAGAATTTTTTTGCAAGGGCTTATTCGTTACAACGGTGACTATCGTAGTGTGCCAATGTTTTTGCCGGTTTATATGGATGCGGTTGAGGGGGATAACTATTGGGACAGTTTAAAGGCGCTTTACAAACAGCAGCGTAGGTGGGCTTGGGGAGTGGAGCATTTTCCGTACATGATGGATAAATTTCTTCATCTACCAAAGATGCCAATAAGAACAAAACTTCGTTATATTTTTAATGATATTGAAGGGAAGTTTACTTGGGGCACGGCGCCGATTCTTATTTTTGCTCTTGGCTATCTGCCATTTTTTGTGATAGGTGAAGCGCAGACCGCCCTGCTTGCCAACGCACCGTTTGTGCTGGAACGAATGATGCAGATTGCAACCGCCGGAGTTTTTGTAAGCGCCTTGATTAGTTTGTGGTTACTTCCTCGCCGACCAAAAGGTAAAAAGTGGTACAGCTGGATTACAATGATTTTACAATGGACTCTATTGCCGGTGACATTTATTTTATTCGGTGCTTTCCCTGCCATTGATGCTCAGACTAGAATGATGCTTGGAAAATATCTGGGGTTTAATGTGACAAAGAAGAAGGATAGGTAGCGGAGGGACAGTATATGGGTCCTAAAGGACTTATAGGACCAAAACAGGTCCTATTTTTAGCCCCCGTGCTTGACATAAGGCGCTTTTTTTATTACTCTAATTAGCCGCATTTCGCGGACGGAGGTTCTCATGAACAAGAGTCTTTTGCTGGCAACTTTGCTGGCGGGTTGCGGAGAAGGGAAGGTTCGGACCGTGTCTGAATCGACCGACGAAGACCAGGCCAGTGGCCCCTACGGCACCGGGCCAGTCGACGACGGCTACGGCCCGGAGAGTTCGGCTGGTCTCGCAACCGGCGAGTACGGCGACGCGCTCCCGCGGCTGTCAGACAGTCGCGGCCCCAAGGAGTACTGCGAGTCGATCAACGGCTCGGCGATCGCCTGGCGACTGGTACTGCCGGTACGCGACGAGTGGCCGGCGATCGAGGTGTTCTGCGGAACGCCTCACGGCATCGAGCACCCCGAGCAGATGGCAATCGACGGCTACATGCGGACGCCGTCGACCGCCATCGGCCAGAGCTGGATCGCGGTCGACGGCCAGACGGTCACGGCCAGCGTGGAACTTCACGAGGCCTGCGACGACAACATCTTGGTCGGAGTCGTCGACTACGAGCTGTTCAGTGAGGACGGCATTGCGCCCGTCATGGTCAATGGCGGTACGCCGGTCTGTCACACGGGTGCAGGCGCTCAGCTCTACGTGGTCGCCCCGCAACAGTCACCCACCAAGTCTCGGATCTGGCCCAACTCCTACTTGGTCCACTAGTGCCCACGGCGCTCGTCCTCGAGCCCAGCTTCTTCGGAGGCTGGGCTTTTCAGTTTAACCATTAAATGACGATCGTCATTTAACTGCACATATTTGTTTAATCGCAGTCTTGGCTATCGGTCCACCCCCTTGCTTTCGTCGGAGTGGGTTCTTTTTTTATTCCATTATTCCAGCGATCGCCGGTAAAATGGAATCGCGAATTTGATTTTAATTTGTAATATTAGCGATTTAAGAAGTTACACTTTTGCGGTGATCGCCTTAATAGTGTAATCGCACTTTCTTGCCACAAACACATTCTTCCTTTAAACTCAATTTATACACAAACAAGGTGCGCCTTGTCTCTACGCAATAATCATGAAGGCATATATTCACATTCTTACCTGGAACGATCGTCGGTATTTGCCGGATTTATTTGATTCACTTGAAAATCAGACTTATCAGGATTTCTCGGTCAGAATTTTAGACAACGGTAGCACCGACGGCACAGTTGATTATCTGCAACAATATTATCCGCACGCGCTAACCACCAGGAACACAAAAAATATCGGCTTTGCCGAGGGCCACAATCAATTAGTAAGATTTACACTTGATCATCTATCAGAATCAGAAATTAATGACTCTGTGATTATTTGGATGAACTCGGATATGATTTTGGAAAAAGATGCCATTAAAAATCTTATTGAAGAGTTTGAGCTTGATAAGACGGTAGGAATGCTGCAGCCAAAACTTTACCGCGCTTTTGGTGAAAATCTGGGTGATGAAATTTTAGAAGAAACAGTAAAGTCTGACATTTTAGACACGACTGGACTTGTTGTCGGAAAGTCATGGCGAATGTCTGACCGCGGAGCGGGCGAAATGGACAAAGGTCAATATGATAATCAAACTGATATTTTTGCGGCAACCGGCACAATGGCGCTTATTAATATCAAAGCCATTTTTGACACTCTTATTCAAAACGAAATGTTTGATAAAGATTTTTTTGCTTATCGTGAAGATTGTGACCTTGCCTGGCGTTTGCAAAAAAACGGATGGAAAGCAAAATTTGTACCAAGTGCTATCGCTTATCACTACCGTGGTATGTACGGGGCACAGAAGTTATCTATCTGGCGAAAGCTGATAAATAGAAAATCAAATAACCCATTTTTGGCCGCATATTCAACTAGAAATCAACTTTATGTTTTACTTAAAAATTTAACTTTCGGAGATTTAATATTTGGCTTACCATGGATTGCAGTTGGCGAAACCGGAAGGGTAGTTTATGGCATGGTATTTGAACCACAAACCAGAAAAAGATTAATTTCAGGTTTAAGGTCGATTCCGTCAATGCTTGAAAAGCGTAAGTGGATTTTTAAAAATGCCAAAGTAAAAGAAAAGGAAATAAGAAAATATGCACGAAATTGATGTTTCCATAATTATTGTTCATGCTTTCTCAAGGTTACTTGTAAGGCAAACCTTGCGTGGAATTCGTCGGGCTGCACCAAAATTAAACTATGAAGTTATCATTATCGACAACACGCCCGGTTGTAATTTGAAAGAAATATTAAATGATTTTCCCGAAGTTCGCTATCAAGCAATGGAAAAAAATATTGGTTTTGGCTCGGCGATGAATGTTGGTATAAGGCAGACGCGTGGAAAATATATTTTGATTTTTAATCCTGATATTATTGCTAAACCAGGATCGCTCGAAGAGTTAAAGAGTTTCATGGACGAAAACGAGGATGTTGGTATGGTTGGGCCTAAGTTATTAAATCCCGATGGTTCACTTCAACATTCATGTTATCGAATTCCAACATTCATGATCCCAGCTTATCGTCGGACTTTCTTAGGAAGATTTAATTTTGGTCGACGGGCAGTTGAAGATTATCTAATGATTTATGACAATCATGACGATACGATGGAAGTTGACTCATTGATCGGCGCTGCGCTTTTTACTCGTCGGTCGGCGCTTGACAAGGTCGGACTTTTTGATGAACAGTTTTTTATGTATTACGAAGATAACGATTTATGCCGTCGTTTTTGGGAAAACGGCTATAAAGTTATCTATCATCCAAAGGCGCAAATGGTGCATTACCATCGTCGCATTAGCGCTGATGGCAAATTCTTACAGCAACTAACTTCTCGATTTACTTGGATTCAAATCGCCAGCGCTCTCAAGTTTTTTAAGAAATATCGAAAATCAAGCAATCCTAGACAAAAATTATCATTAAATAAGGAAGTTGATGTATAATGCTTGCATATGGATTCAGCCGTTACAAATATCGGATCAGCGAATGATCAGACGGTGATCAATCAAAAATCACCAAAAAAGTACGGATTGTTAATTTCAATTATCGTACTTTTATTTTTACTTGTTTTGACTGTGCCTGTGATTATTGGCGCAGCCCGTTTTTATGACGGAACAAACAGTGCTAAAACGCATTTCGAAGCAGCCGAGTTAGCAATCACTGATTTTGATTTTGAATTGGCTGGCGAAGAATTGGACACGGTTTTGCTTGACATACAAAAGGCGCAGAGCGGTCTTCGCTATATGTTTGTTTTAAGAATTATGCCTTGGGTTGGCAGTCAGGTAAAAGCTTCGGATAAATTACTAGAAGCTGGAGTTGAATCAGTTAAAGCAGCGCAAAGTGTGGTGACAATCGCTAGTGATGTAAAAGTAGCTTTGCAAGAAGCTCAGTCGCTGTTAGCAGAGCTGGAAGTGCCAGATGGCGAGTTTAGTTTGGAAACAATTTCAGATGAAGCCAGACTTAGTTTGGTAAATACTTTAAAGAATTCAGCTGACGAATTAATAAATGTTCACACCAGACTGGTGCTTGCTCAGATGCAGATTGAATCATTTAATGAGATTTATAATGTTCATCCAAAAATAAAAGAGTTTGCCGAAGTGTTCCAAAACACATTGCCCGGAATGATAGACAGTGTTGAACTGTTGATTCCGGTGGCGCAAACCATCGATCAGCTAGCGGGAATTGGTGAGGCTAAACAATGGCTGGTGCTATTTTTGAACAATACCGAAATTAGACCAGGCGGTGGATTTATAGGTGTTTACGGTTTGATGCAAGTTGAAGATGGCGAAATCCAAGATATTTATTCAACTGATTCTTACTCTATTGATAAGTTAGTCGAAGACACGGAATATTCTGTTTTAGCACCTAGCCCAATCACAGATTATATGGGAGTTGACAACTGGTATTTCCGCGACGCTAACTGGTCGCCGGATTTTGCTGAGTCATCAAAAGACTCAATCCAGTTGTTGCGTCAGGAATTTTCTTATGCCGGTTTGCCAGTGCCTGATATTTCGGGAGTAATTGGAATAACTCCAACAATCGCGGAAAATGTTTTAGGTATTACCGGTCCTATTACTGTTCGGGGAATTACTTTTAATCAAGATAACCTAACGGAAACACTTGAATATTATGTTGAGTATGGATATCAAGATGTTGGCTCAACTTGGGAAGACAGAAAAGATATTGTTGGCGAACTTGCCACTGCGGTTCTAAACAAATTGTTACAATTACCGTTTAATGACTGGGGCGAAGTTTTTACTGCAGTTAACACTGCGATTGAGCAAAAACAAATAATGATTTATAGCGCTAACGAAGACGCGCAATTGGTATTTGATGAACAAGGCTGGTCCGGCGCAGTTGATATTTCAAACACTGACGATGTCTTGTGGGTAGTTGATGCTAACTTGGGCGCTCTTAAAACAGATCACGCCATCGAACGCTCAATTGAATATCACATAAACGAAGCAGGCGGAGACCTATACGCCACAGTTTATGCCACATATAAACATAACGGTGACTTTGATTGGCGCACAACTCGTTATCAAAATTATGTCCGAGTTTATGCACCGCTTGGCAGTAAACTAACGGCAGCATCATTATCAGATGAATCAATTGATATTGCTAGTTTTGATCAAGCTGATGAACTGGGAATGACTAGTTTTGGAACATACTTTAAAGTTGAGCCGGGAGAGCAAGAAGTTTTGTCGCTAGTTTATAAATTACCAGACTCAGTTAACACGGCAGTAGACAGTAAATTGTATCAATTAACAGTTCTAAAACAGTTGGGCGCAGATAATTATCCTTTGACGATTGACCTAGATTTTGGTAAAAAGCTAAGGGTAGCCGAGCCGGAGGAGGATAGTTCAAACTACGGTGACTCTGCTTATCAGTACAATTCGTTTCTTGATAAGGACTCGGTTTTCACAGTTCAGTTCTAATAAAAATCTAAAAAGTAGCAGGAGGCCAGGGCAGCAATCTGTCCTGGTGCTTGTCTATATATGTTTGATAAGAAAATCGGAATTGATCTTGGAACAACAACAGTTTTGGTGTATGTGCCAAAACGAGGAATTATTATTAACGAGCCGTCAGTAGTAGCGATTTCCAAAGCGGATAAAAAAGTTTTAGCAGTTGGGAAAGAGGCAAAAGACATGCTTGGCCGAACACCGGACACAATTATTGCTCAGCGTCCGCTTAAAGATGGGGTGATCGCCGACTACAGAACAACCGAGGCGATGCTTCGTTATTTTATTAACAAAACTTTGGGAGGATTTAGATTTTTGCGTCCAGAAGTTATGGTTGCAGTACCGGGGGGAATCACATCAACCGAGCGTCGAGCTGTTATTGACGCCGCGCTTTCAGCTGGAGCAAAAGCCGCTTATATTATTCGTCAGCCAATTGTGGCGGCGATTGGCGCAAATATTCCAATCGGGAGTCCGTCTGGACACATGATTGTTGAAATCGGCGGTGGAACAACCGAAATCGCTGTTATTTCTTTGGGTGGAATTGTGGCTTCTGATTCAGTTCGGATTGGAGGTGTTAAGTTTGATCAGGCTATAATGGAATATATCAGACGAAAATATAATTTAGCAGTTGGTGAAAGAACAGCCGAGGATATTAAAATTCGAGTAGGCTCTGCTATGTACATTGAAGATAAATTAACAATGGAAGTTAAAGGGCGCGATATGATTACAGGACTGCCAAAATTAATGGAGGTAAGCTCAGACGATGTGACAGAGGCAATTCAGCCAATGCTTGAAGGAATACTTTCTGCAATTAAGGAAGTTTTGTATGTAACGCCACCCGAGCTTTCAGCTGATGTAATGGATAAAGGGATTGTGATTTCTGGTGGAAGTGCCCAGCTGCGTAATTTCGATCGTTTAATTGCCGAGGCAACCGGCGTGCCAACTTATGTGGCTGAGGAGCCACAGATGTGCGTGGCTAAAGGAACAGGACTGGCATTGGACAATCTTGAGGCGTATAAACGAAGTGTGTTTACTAATTAGTATGAAAACCTACGGCGTCCCAGTTAATGGGTTAACAATCAAAAATTACACCGGCGTTGAAAAATACGCTTTGGCTTTGGTGCGGGAGATGATGAAGCAGCCGCTTTATCGAGATGAAAAAGTTGTTTTGTATTCATCACAAAAAATTGAGGCGCTTGAGCCATTGCCTTACGGCTGGGAGTGGAAAATTATTAAATGGTCGCCAAAAGGTTGGACACACTTAAGACTCAGTTTCGAGATGCTTATAAACCCAAGCGATGTGTTGTTTATTCCAGCTCACGAAATACCGCTTTTACATCGCCATACGAAAATCGTTAACACCATCCACGATGTTGCTTTTAAAATGTTTTCAGATTCATATTCGCTTTTACAGAATTTGCGTCAGCGTTGGTCAATTAGAAGATCAATTAAAGCAAATAGCGTTATTGCAATTTCTGAAGCCACTAAGAAGGATATTAAGCGATATTACAAAGTTAAAGACAGTAAAGTTTGCGTAATTCACCACGCTATTAATCCAAACGATTTTGAAACAGAAGATTTTGATGTTTTTAGAATATTGTCAGAATTTTCTCTTAAAAAAGATAATTACTTTTTAACAGTCGGACGAATAGAAGAAAAAAAGAATATTTCAATGTTGATTGATGCTTTTGAAAAGTATAAAGATGCTGGTGGCGTTTGCCAGTTAGTTTTGGTTGGTAATTATGGATTTGGAGAAGATGAATTGCGCGCGAAAATCAATAATTCTAGGTTTCGCGAATCGATTATTACTCCGGGCTATGTTGCAGACGAACATTTGCCAGCCTTGTTTGCTGGTGCGTCGGCTTATGCGTTTCCTTCAAAATACGAAGGTTTTGGTTTGCCATTACTTGAAGCAATGGCGGCAAGTATTCCGATTTTAGCTTCTGACATTCCTGCATTACGCGAAGTGGCAAAAGATGCGGCTTTGTTTGCAGGAGCATTTGATATTGACACTTGGGCAATCAATATGGAAAAGATTACAAAAGATGAAGGACTACAAAGGGAATTGGTAAATAATGGAAAAGAGCGCTTAAAAGATTTTTCTTGGGGCAAAACTGCTAAGCAGACCTGGAAAACACTTAGATCAGTATGATTGATTTAGTCCATGATTTAGCCTCGCTTGGATTTTCAAAAAAGGAATCAGCTATTTATATTTCGGCACTGGAGCAAGGAATTGCCAGCGCTTATCAGATTGGTAAGCGCGCAGGGGTAAATAGAGCCACAACTTATTCTATTTTACAGTCGCTTACAGCCAAGGGACTGATAACACCACTTCTGGAAAACGGTGAAAGTAGATTTAGAGCTGAGACTCCGCAAAGAATTTTGACGCTTCTGCATTTACAACAAAAAGAGATTGAGCAAAAGCGTTTGCTCGCCGACGAAATTGTTTTACGGCTTTCGGTTTTTCATAACATCGCCTCAAATAAACCGGTTATTAAGTATTTTGAAAGTTACGGAGGAATTAAATCACTTCAAAAAGAGTATGAGCTTTTAGACAGTGATATGATTCAAATTGTTGGGCTGGATACTTTAAAGGCTTTGCGTGGAACCGGAACAAATGTTGAGCATATTAAAGAATTAGAATTCAGATCAAGTAAAATAAGGGCAATAGTGGTAACAGATGATCCGGACAGTGTTCCTGAGTTTGATAATGTTGAGTGCGTAATTATTCCAACAGATCTTATTGATGTAAAAGGGGAAATGACAGTCTGCGGGGACAGGTTATTATTATTTTCTTATACATCGGGACTGATTGCCGTTGAGATTCACTCAAAGACAATTGCTGATACTGCCAGGGCAACGCTTGAGCTGGCTTGGCAAAGGGCAAAGGATTGGGCAAATCAACAAACAAAAACAACCGCCTAAGCGGTTGTTTTTGTTTTTGTAAAGAACATGTAGAAGATTAATCCCCTACAACAAGCTGAAGAGACATTGTCCCTCCCGCACCTTTTCTAGCACAGACATTGAAATATCATAGGCAGAACGGCAGAACCGTCTTACAGCTAGGCGTTTAATGATATGACAGTCTGTACCGGAAAAGGTGCGGGATGGAGCCATGCCAGGCATGACATATGAGGCAGTGACTAGCCCGAAGGCTAGTGTGCCTCGCAAACGCTCGGGCATGTGCATTAAGTCAGCTAGGCCGAGTCGATGCACTTGAGCGTTTGAAATTGTCCTCTCCTCCTTATAGGATTTGTGGGACAACCCGTCTCTTCAGCTCCTTGAAGGTGATTTTCCCAAAATTGTCGAGCTTTCGTTTCATGGGTCCTTGTCATCACCTCGCCGTACACTCTGGTACGCCTCGGCGCTGACATCCCGTTTAACGAAATCTCATCCAATTTTTGAAAAATCACTTTGTTTTGAATGATCACGCGAAAGTCACAACAGTTGTTATGAATTTTGCGTGACGGCCCGGGATAGTATTCCCGGGCCAAGCGGTTTTAGTAGCTCTCGAACCAGGACCACACCAAGAGCCCAAACATTCCGATCGTGCTTATGGCGTAACACGCAAGGAGCACGATGAGCCACACTGTCTCATCCCTGATTTTCTTCATTTCGTTTACTCCTTTGCTCGGATTGTGAATGTCCGAGCTGTGATTACATCACGCGAAATCTACAATGAAGTATTCAGGTAGTCGAGTGGTCGAGTATTCAAGTGATCTAGTTTTTGCTAATCACTGAATACTAACCATTAACTACTTTGTTTTCATTATAAATTTTGCGAGATAGGCAAAGAAAAAAAGCGGTCTTTTTCCTTTACCTCTGTAGGAATAGCGTTTTAAATGAACGGATAAATATAGCATAAAAATTGGTTTTTGTCAACCCCTCGTTCTGTCCGACGTCAAATGCGACATGGGCTCTATGTAGTAGATTGTTTAGCAAATTCTTTTGGCGTCATCATGTTTAGTGA
>PFJC01000043.1 GCA_002782865.1 Candidatus Uhrbacteria bacterium CG_4_10_14_3_um_filter_41_21 | reverse complement strand
CGGAATTCCCCCCACACCCCCCTTCCGCCATTCCCTTGCGGGGACGGTACGGGAACAGAAATTTTCGGCGGACGGATTTTTCGATGGTAACTGGGTATCAAATATATTCTATCACTCCACGATTCTTTTTGAATACTCTCTCGCGAGATGCTGGAATAAGTCTCCTTTTTCCTCAAAATTTTTCCAAATCGAATAACTTGGTGAGGCCGTGGAAAGAAGGCAAATTTGTCCTTTCGAGGTATTTTGAAAAGCAAATTTCACAGCATCATTCATGCTTCGTGTCTCAAAAACATTGAGACCACGACGCGATTTAAGAATGCGCTCGCCACTTTCAGGAAATAGCACAATATTTTGAATACGATGCAATTTTAATATTTTTTCTAATTCACGAAAATCATAGCCGCGATCTTCTCCGCCAAGAAAAATTGTACCAATATCTTTAAGCGTTTTTATAGCCATAATCGTTGACTCCGGGGTAGTAGAAATTGCGTCATCATAAAATTTTATCCCTTTGAATATACCGACAAATTCTAGCCGGTGCGGTAAGGGCTTAAAATTTTTGATAGCTTTACTTATTGCCGAGTCGGAAACCTTGAGAAGTCGCGCAACTTTTATCGCGGCCTGGATATTTTTTAGATTATGAGCACCGAGCAGTGGAACCTCGCTATTTTTGAGAGGAGTTTTTTCTGTAAAAGGTGGTTGTACTGCCGAGTCTCCAGATTTCTGAAATTTGAAAATATTTTTCTTGGCTTCGTAATAATTTTCAATCCCGCCGTGATAGTCCATGTGCTCGGGGAAAAGATTTAGAAGCACCGCAATATTAGGCGAGTATTCAATATCCTCCAACATATAGCTTGAAAGTTCTATAACAAAAATCTCATCGGGGTCAACTTTTTTGAGAAGAACTTCTAACATTGGATTTCCGATATTGCCAATTAATCTAACTTTTTTGCCACTAGTTTTAAGGATTTCATAAATTAGACTTGCAGTTGTACTTTTACCCTTACTGCCAGTTACGCCGATGATGAGATTTTTGTTTTGAGAAAAGAAAATATTTGTGGCAGTAACATAAGGGATTTTGACCTTGGTCTTTGGGATTCCGGGAGTTTTAATCGCAAGGTCATAGTTTGTTTGTTTCTCTAGGTAATTTTTATCTAAACTTTGATCCAAAATACCGACTTTTAAGTTAGGGTGGTTTTTCTTGATATACTTTTCAGTAACTTTTCCTTCTTTGCCGTAACCCAAAATACAAACGTTCTTAATCCCAAGAAAACGAAAAGGTGTGGGGAGCGTCAGCGCAGGAGCTGTCTTGAAAACCTGTTTTACAAGTTTTTGCGGGTTCTTGATTTTCGGAAGAAATATTTTTACTACAATTTCGTTTTTAAAGTTTTTTGAAGCGAGGAAGAGAGCCGCTCTCGATTCTTCAAATGTGCCGACGCAATCAAACGGCTTGAGTTTTCCAAACCCGAGCAAATCTTGAAAAAGCGGAATGAGTGAATTTTCTGCAAATAGATTTTTATGGAAAATACCGAGAAGTTCTTTTTTGCTAAGAAATGGAGCAAGCATCAAAAACACAAAGGCACATTTAGGACATTCGCCACACCATAAAGCATTTGACCGGACTTTAAAAACTTTGAAGTTTCTATTGCAACTCGTAAATAGTGGAAAATATTTCCTCTGTTCAGCGAACATTTGTGCAATTCTGATTTCATAAAACTGACGGAGAAGTGAAAAGTAAGTAATATCTGGGGTAATAAATTTCCTTGTGTATTCTTGTATCAACGCCTCAAATTCAATAGATTTGCTCCATTGATGATTTATTGTTTCACCCCGATACTGAAGATTACCAAAGTTACTACTGTGTTCGTTTGCGACAATTACATACTTGTATTTGTAAATGGCCGCGGTTAGAATCCCTAAAAATGCAAAAATTGCCGAAATTGGAATATGACCGTTGTACGCTCCCTCATGTGTCTCAAATATTTTCGGATCAAGTATCCTCTGAATTTTCAAGGATGGTTTTCCAATTTCTTCAATCACGCGCGCGGAAATTAAATCTTTCTTCTGCGTTTCAACTAAGAAAGGAGTCGTGTCAAAATTTTTCAATAATCCAGCGGCGACAATTGAATCCTTGCCGCCACCTATACCTAAAAGGCAACGATCGAGAATTTTAATCCTCTTGGGGGTAATTTTAATTTTAGCATACGGAAACTTTGCAAGGTGATCCGGATTCAACTTATTTCTATACAAAAACTCCCCAAGACCTTTTTTATAAACAACATTCCAGAAATTGGCTTGATCTCGTGAAAGTTGGAAAGATGTTACGATTTTTGGTGGACAGTAGAGCTTATAATAGCTGATGCCAAGAATGAGTTGTAGGGGTTCAAGAAATTTATGTATTGATTCTTGATTTAGATTTTTTGGAACTCTGGGCAATATGACGGTTTCAGTAAACTCGAGAGAATCGCGGTTAGAAAATTCTACGCGATAGTCAAAAGTAATTTTGCTATTCTTAGTGTCAAAACTGTAACCGCAAAAGCGGAAACTTTTTGCTTTAGATTTCATAATCACAAAACTACTTAATCAAATCATCAACGCCGACATTCAACGCTTTGGCAATCTTGGACATCGTTTCAATGGTCGGGTTGATGTTTGCTCCCGATTCAATCTTGATGATTGTGTTATAGGTAACATCAGCAAGTTTTGAGAGCTTGTCTTGCGAAATACCAAGCTTGCCTCGGTATTTTTTGATATTATCTGCAATTTTTGAGTTGTTGCTTGCGCTCATAGTAATATAATACTATAATCAAAGTAATGGCGATTGAAATTGATTATTATATTACTATGGTATCAAAAATTATGAGTTTAGTAAATGCCGAAAAATCCGTCCGCCGAAAATTTCTGTTCCCGTACCGTCCCCGCAAGGGAATGGCGGAAGGGGGGTGTG
>PFJC01000046.1 GCA_002782865.1 Candidatus Uhrbacteria bacterium CG_4_10_14_3_um_filter_41_21 | reverse complement strand
GAGTTGATATGACTTTACGCTCACAAAATTGGTCATCAAAACCTAGGGCATTGAGACAAGATGTTGATGGAAAGCAAATTGACCAGCTAGTTTTCGATGTGACCCACGCTGTAAAAAAACAAGAAATGGATGATGATAAAGGAATTTATCAAAGTAGCTCAACAACATTTGCAAATCCTACACCAGAATTATTGCAGGAGTTTAGACAGATTAACAAAAAAGTTCTCGCAATAGAAAAAACAAGACCAGTGGAAAGTACTTCAAATGGAGATGTGCTTTCGCTTGATGGTGGTATGGTTTATGTGCGAGAACTTTTAATACCCGGAGATCATAACTTACTTTTTACTTATCATTTGCCGAGATTGGAAATAAAAAACCGAGATAGAAGTTTTGTTGATCAACAAGAACTTTCTCCGGCAATTGCGGGAGTTTGGTCACAGGCAGAAAATTCCGAAGTTATTAAAAGCTTTTTATTCAAAGCAAATTTGGAAGCACAAAAAGGTGGTGGAAAAGATAAAGTAGAATTTGCGATGGATTTCACACCAAAAGACACAGAGAATTGGAAAAAGATTTTTGAAGAAGTTTTTGGAAAAGATACTGCTATCCGTGATATGCGTTCAGAAGATTATGACGCTATGCAACAAAATATACACGTTGGTTTAGAGCTTGTTTCTTTTCCATCTGCCGTTTATCGAGTTTTGCAAAGATTGGGATTGCCAACATACGAATCTCGTTTATCAGAAATGACTGATGTTGAGCATATTCCTAATAAAGAACTTACGGCAGAGGAAAAAGCGTTAATAGAAGTTTTAACTGCGATTGACGAGTATTTACCAAACAACAAGCCATCTGAAATTAAAGTTTACAAGCGCAAAACTGATGGTCAAAAAGTCGCAGCCGGTTTTGCTGATGGTGTAAACATCCATTTGCTACGCGAAACACTTTCTGATTTTACTCGCGCAGCAGATGTGTATGTTCACGAAAAAACCCATCACAATACCGGCGGAGCACAAGACGCAAGTCAAGATTTTAGAAATTATCTCAGTTTTGCGCTTGGCAAAATGGCTTTAGATCAATTGAAAAAAGTCAGACCAGATTTGATAAAGCCAGAGAGTTAGAATTTCTGATGTCGCAAAAATAAAAATCCAAAAGCCCGCGCGGATTCCTCCCCAGACCCCTCCTCCGCGCGGACAAAATGCAAAAAACAAATTAGTCTCGGTTTTGCGAAAATCCATATCCCCAGAAAATAGTTTTCGCAAAACCGAGTCCGAATTTAAGCCCCGCCACACTGCCCGAATACTTGGAGGGTAGAACCCCAAAAAGAAAAATGTCCTTTCCATTTTAGAAAAAATCCACCCCCGCGAAAATCAAAAGAGCAAGGAACATTTTTTCTTTTTGGGGTTGCCGAGTGAAGCGAGGCGGTGGCGTGGCTTTCGTGGAGCATACGATTTAGGTCAGAGCCACCACGCGCTCCGCGCGTGCGATACATTACCGATTTTGAAAATAGGTTCGGATTTGGTAAAATAAACGCACCGTTTATCGCTCACTGAACTTCAGATGGTAAACCCCATGCTTGAGACCACTCAAATCCCTGCGGGTAAGCAGGGATTTTGGTTTGAAAATAATTTCGCGACCGGTGAGCGGGTGAGCGATGGATAAAGTGAGGCAACTTGGTTACCAATGAGGTAACCAAGTTGCCTCACTTTATGGAAATTATTGTTAAAAAATTTATAAAATTGCCTTGATTACACACCCCTCGCTATAGCTCGGGATTAAGAATATATTATTATATTGTATAACACTAGCTATGCGATTCCGCTTCACTCCACCCATATTGCCCCTGTACGGTCGCAACATCGCATATATTGAAACGTTATATACCATTTGGATTAATTTGTGAGATTAAAAAGAAGAAAAAATATCGCAACAACTCCTCTTATATAATGCCATCAGGAAAAGCGATTTTGACTCTCCGCTCCTCACTTTCCGAAACAAACGTAATAATGCCCTCTAAGGCTGATCTCCACCAATCGACGAAGGTATAATTTCCGATGAATGAATTACGTTCCGGATCTGTTAGTTGCTAAAAACAAAAAAAGTCCGAATAGAACTTAACTTCTTTATAATCTGGAGCCACCAGGCGGACTCGAATCCGCCTTCGCTCTTTAAGCTACGGCGGACAGACCGCCGACTTAGCGATAACTGGAGCCGATGGCCAGACTTGAACTGGCGACCTTTCCCTTACGAAGGGACTGCTCTACCAACTGAGCTACATCGGCACTCGCGCTACTTTTAACACAACCGGATTTAACGCACAAATACCTTTACTTCCTGCGCTCTGGCAAAATCTTCAAGCACTTCAGACAGTGTAGCTTTTTTTACCAAAATCACCTGTAAAGCCACATGAGTTCTTTCTCCTTCCAAGACAACATTATCATAAACTTTGACCAAAGCATACGAGTCTCCCAAATCCAAAATCTCTGATACTTGATCAACTTCCAAATCCCAAACCGGCTCCATTCCGACCGGAAGCTTAAACTTCTCAAATAATCCGATATCACCGCCAAAGACAGCTGAACCGTCTTCCGAATATTGCTCGGCTAAATCGGAAAACGGGATACCAAGTTCAAGATCCAATAAAACTTTAGCAAGATCATCCCGAGCAATTGCCTGATAATCGTAAGAATTCAACAACGCCTCCTCGGTTTTTTGAGCTAAAAGCAAAGGTTTGACAACATAATTCCTGTACTCCCTTTCCGACCAACCCACTTCTTCCAAAAAGCCGTCAATCATATCAACTTCATAAGCACTGACCTCATCTCTTGTGACAGAAACACCCAACTCCTCTGCTAAATGTTCAACATACACCTGCCGAATCACGGCCTCAAGCGCCATATCAAAAGCCCCTTCAGACTCTTCTTCGGCCGCAATTAATAAATTTGCAGTTTCAGAAACCTGCTTATACCAAATAATGTCACCCTCAACTATAGCGGCCGGGATAGGTAAAAATTTAGCTGCTACTCGAGCTGCGCCCGTGTGCCAATTTTGAAAATAAAAACCATGAACGCCAATAAAAAATACAAAAGAAATTAAGATTAAAAAAATAAAGGTAGCAACATGACTAAAATGCAAACGAACCTGAGGCATCAATTGTTCGCCCCGATGAATTACACTCATATATTTTCAAACTTCGCAAAAGTATCGTTAGCAAAAAAATACAAAAACCAACGAGCCGGATTACCCAAACTTTCTAAACTATAACTTCCCAAAGTTGCTAAATCTTCGCCGTCTGTGACTGTGTTGGATTCATACTGAATTATTACTAATGTTTCACCCTCGCGCCCTAATCCTTGCTTTGTTCTGCCTTCCTGTTCTGAATAATACTCACTTGATAAATCAGAGATTAAATTAAGAGTATCAAGCTGTTCGTTTTCAAATTCGCTTCTTTGCTGTTGCAACTGCGCAATCTCGCGCTCAACTTGAATATTTCCTACATATTCCTTACCAAATGCAATTACCAAAAAAAATAAAATAACAAAATTGATTAATATAAACCATTTAATTTTGTTTTTATTTTTAGACATAGATTTTAAATACGAAATTAGAAATCCTAAATTAGAAACAAATTCGAAATAAGAAGCATGAAATTGAATTTCGGATTTAGTATTTCGGATTTGTTTCTAATTTCTAATTTCATATTTAGAACTTAATTCTTTTACATCTTCGACAAATTGACGCACTGTTTGCGGCTTGCGTACGCCATCAATTTCAATATCAAACTTATCTGATTTTTTTGTTTTAACCTTTACTGTGCCAATGTTTATGATTCTTTGAAAGATATTTCTTTTTAATACTTTTACACTACTGACAGATGAAAGCCCAGCTTCCGCAATGTCACGATCAAAAAGACCATGATGTTCAACATCGATCACGCGCTGACTAGTTACAATCAGCATCGTGTATGACAAATTCATCCAAATTTTAAAAGCATACAATAATCCGCCGACTGCTAAAATCGCAAACAAGAAAAATCCAAAAAGTCCAAGTCGCAGAAGTGGAAAGAAAAAGAAAAATGGCAATAAAATCCAAATACAAACAAAAATTATTTTAAATAACTCACTCACAAAACTCCTTCTGACAATTCCCAGAATCTTCTCACCATCATTTAAATGTAAAATATTTTTCTCCTTAGACATAACCTAACCTTACCAAAGCAGACTGAGCCGCCTCGGTGTCATTCCATGGAATTTGTTTTCTATTTGCAACCGCGATACCGTGTTCATTCCCTTTACCGGTAATTAAAACAACATCTCCCGCCTTTGCGCCATTAATCGCAAAATTAATTGCATCACTTCTATCATCGATTAAGAACAAATCTTTGCCATCAATTTTTCCTTCAGCCTTGGCGCCGTCCGCAACTGCCTCAATTATTTTACGAGGATCTTCGTCATATGGATCTTCGTTGGTAACAATTACAATCTCTTCTCGTTTTGCCGCTAAGCGTCCAATTTTTTCACGCCTGGAAACATCGCGCCCACCGCCGGCAGAACCATGAATACCAATAATTCTTGCTGGTTTTAGCTGATCCACTGCATTAAGTAACGCCTCGATCGCAAAGGGCTCGTAAGCATAATCCACTATCACTTCAAACGGCTGACCTTTTTTTATTCTTTCAAAACGCCCGGGAATTGGTTTTAAATCTGAAACTACGCTGGCAATTCTACTTAAGCTGTAACCGAGTGAGTAAGCGATGGAAATTGCCGCAAGCGTATTTTTTTGTTCAAAATCAGCCAAGAATGGAATTTTCATCTGCACGCCGTTTATCGATACTTGTAAACCATCAAAATCTAAAATTGATTTTCGAGCCACGATTTTATAATCCGACGCTTCGCCTGACCAACCAAATCCAAATTTTCGGTCAGCTTTAAAACTATTAAAATATTCTGAATGTTCATCATCAAAATTAACAATTGATGTTTTTAGAATAATTTCGCTATCAATTTTTTTCTTTCTTCGTTTTGTTAAATGTCGAAATAATTCACCTTTTGCTTTTTTATAATTTTCAAAACCGCCGTGCGACTCAATATGTTCTGGTGTTAAATTTGTAAAAACTACTGTGTCGTAATTTATTCCTAAATGACGAAATTGCACTGTACCCTGTGAAGTTGTTTCAATAATCGCCACTCGACATTTTTTTCGCACCATCTTGCTCATTAAACTTTGTAACAAAAACCTGCCCGGCATTGTCATTTTAAGTTTATTTTCAATCTTTTCGCCATCAATCCAAAAACCAGCCGTTGTTGTGTAGCCAACTTTGTCGCCAAGTAAAGTTAAAAGCTGAGAAGTTAGCTGTACTGTGGATGATTTTCCGTTTGTACCGGTTATTCCTACCACAATCATTTTCTTTGATGGATTTGCGTACAATAAAACAGCCAGCTTTGAAAGAATAAGATGGTAAAGCTGGATTATAGGTTTTGGTGTGATTTTTCTTAATAATGAAATCATATCCACATTCGTCGTACGGGCGAGGCAACGCCTCGCCCCTACAGATTCCTCACTTCCTCACGGAACTGCTCCCCACGATCAAATTCATTCTTAAACATATTGAAACTGGCTGCCCCTGGTGACATCAACACAATGTCCCCTGACGCTGCCAAAGACTTTGCTGTTTGGACCGCCTTTTTCATTGAATCAATTCCTGATGTTGTTGGTACTCTGTCCGCCACTGCGTCTTCTATCATCTGCGAAGCGTCACCATTAAACAAAATCAAATGTTTGCAGGTGTTTGCAATTGCATCTCCTAAATCACTGTAACTTAATTCTTTATTAGCACCACCAGCAATCAAAATGATATCCCCGTCCGCTCCAAATCTATTTAGTGCCGCCATCACCACATCCGGATTGGTGGCAGTTGTGTCGTTTACATATGTAATTTCATCGACCTCGCGCACCAACTCTTGCCTATCGGAAACTCCTTTAAACTCTCGAGCAATTTTTTGAACTACTTCCAAACTAATCCCCCACAATATCGCTACTGCTACTGATGTTAAAACATTTTCTAAATTATGATCACCTTTTAGGCCTAGTTCGGCTACCGGGATAATCATCTGATCTTTGCCATCCTGTCTTAAAACAACCTGGCCATCTTTAACATAACAACCATCTGCTTCTTGATAGGTTTTAGAGCACCAAAACACTTTTCCCTTGGCGCGTTCACCCATCAACCTTACTGTTTCCTGATCCCAGTTTAAAATCGTGTATTGCTCAGGTGACTGCCATTCAAAAATAATTTCTTTGGAGTGAACATAGTCACCAAAAGAGTGATAGCGATTTAAGTGGTCTGGATAAACATTGGTAAGTACTGCAATGTCTGGACCTTTTTTAATTTCGCGAAACGCTGGTGGCAAACTTTCTAACATCCAAGAAGAAAGCTCCAGCACAATTGGATGTGGTTGATTTTCTTGCAAAAGATCATCCAAAAACTCCAGTGGTGAAACATTGATGTTGCCGGCAATGATTGCTTTTTCGTCTGTGGCGGTTAACATCTCTCCGATCATTTTTGTTGTAGTTGTTTTTCCTTTTGTTCCGGTAACAGCAATAATTGGATATTTGCAATAACGCCAAAATAAACTGACATCTGATTCTATTGAAACGCCTGCTTCTTGCGCCGCTCGAACAAATTCCGATTCACTTGGCACGCCCGGATTTTGAACCACACAATCAACTTCTATAAAATCTTCTTCGCGATGCTCACCTAAAACAAAAACCGGGGAGTAGATTGTTCGCTCTGGGTACAACTCACGGTATTTTTCATACCAACCCATAATCAAATCCATTGACTCTTCCAATTCAACTTCGTTTTTAAGATCAGTGATTATGATTTGAGCGCCATGACGAATAAGCCATTTGGCCGTACCAATTCCGCTGCCTTGTTGATATCTGCCCAGACCCATTACGGTAACAATAGCGTCTTGAAAATTTTCGATTTTTGATAAATCCATAGTGATCCAATTATAGCAGGAATTGCCAATTGACTGAATATACAAATCAAAATCCTCACTTATGCGTGGATTTTTTAATATAAGTCATTTAGAACCTATAGGACTTTTATCTGATATTCGCCGAGCTGGCGGTTTCTCTTCAAATTAAATATCTCTTTAACAATTTCAATCAAAACCAATTGGAATAACGCCAGCGTCAACAACACTAACCATTCCGTAACTGACAAAGCTTCAAATTCAAATAAATTTCTAAAATAAGGAACCACCAACGGAATAAACAAAAATACAAAACCTATTCCTACGCCGGCGATCAAATATAAATTTTCAAATGGATTTGATCGAAAAATACTTGATCTGAATTTACGAACAGCAAAAATATAAATTAGTGAATTGATGCCCAGCGCCACAAAAATAAATGTTCTGATGTGATGTATCGCTAAATCTTGGCCAAGTAAATAAAAATAAATTCCAAAGAGCAAAGCGTCGGTAAACAATCCGATAATAAAAATCAAAACTTTCATTTCCGCATCTAACAACGGCGCTTTTTTATTGCGTGGCGGATCTTTCATAACCCCTTTTTCCGGCGGTTCAAATGTTAGAGCAACGCTCGGAAATCCGTCGGTTATCAAATTGATCCACAAAATTTGCGCTGGCAAAATAGGAATAGGCAGGCTTAAAATAATCGCCCCAAAAATTAAAACCACTTCACTAAAACTGTCTGACAACAGATAAACAATCATCTTGCGGATATTGTCAAAAATGGTCCTGTCTTCGCGGATTGCCTCAACAATTGTTTGAAAATTATTATCCAGCAAAACCATATCAGCGATTTCCTTAGTAACTTCAGTTCCCGACCCAAGCGCTACACCAATGTCAGCCGCTTTCATTGCCGGAGCATCGTTAACGCCATCGCCTACCATCGCCACTGATGCGCCGCTATCTTGCCAGGCGCGAACAATTCTAAGTTTATGACTTGGAAGGACGCGCGCAAAAACATTGATTTTATCTATATGAGCAATCAAATCGGCATCACTCATTTTATCAAGCTCCAATCCGGTCATAATTCCACTTTCATCAATCAGCAATCCAACTTCGCGAGCAACAAGCGTGGCGGTTATGACATGGTCGCCGGTAATCATCACCGGTTTTAATCCGGCTTCTCCGGCCGTTTCAACTGTATGTCGAGCATTGCTTCGTAACGGATCTTGCAGACCGACAAAACCGACAACCGAAATATCAGTGATACCGTCATATGTAATTTCCGTTTGTTGGCCGTTTAAATCCTTTTTGGCAATCAACAAAACCCGTAACCCGCGCTCAGTCATTTCTTCAAAAACGCTTTGCATTTTTTTTCTTTGCTGATCGCTTAAATCTGATTTTTCCAACAAAATATCGGGCGCACCGACGACAAACATAACAGTTGATCCATTTTGTTTATAAACTCCGGCTTTGAATTTAAAAGCCGGATCAAATGGAAGTTCTGATAATTCTGCATATTTTTCTATTCCAATTTTTTCCCTGTCTGGCCAATACTCTTTTGCTAGTGCTATCTCGGTCGGTGATCCGGAAAAAACTGGATTTTCTCCATTTTCATCAACCAGAGCTGCGCTGGTTACTCCCAAAATTTGTCTGATTTCTGATCTTTGATTTGATTCCAATAACTCGCCATTCGTAAATCTGATTTCAGTCACGCTCATTTCGCCGGTCGTGAGCGTACCGGTTTTGTCCATACAAATTACAGACACACTTCCTAAAGTCTCAGCTGCTACTAAACGACGGACCAGGGCTTTCTTTTTTAAAATCCTTTGCATCCCGATTGCCAAAATTACTGTCGTGGCGACAATCAGCCCTTCTGGAATTGCCGAAACTGAAATCGCTATCGAAATCTTAAACATATCAAAAAACGCAAAACCACGGAGCAAGCCAGCTACAAAAACAATCGAGGATATAATCAAAACCGCACCGCCCAGCCAAAGCGCAAACACTGCTAACTGCTGTTGCAGTGGCGTTTTTTCATCTTCAACATCTGCAACTAATCTTGATATTTGACCGATTTGCGTTCTTTCGCCAGATTCAACCGTTATCACTTCAGCGCGACCATTTACAACCACAGTGCCAGCAAAAACCATGCTGGTTTGGTCTGCAATACTCGCACCAATATCAACTGGGACAACATCTTTTTTAACTGACATTGATTCTCCGGTAAGCGCTGCCTCGTTAACTTGCAAAAAACTAGAGCTGATAATACGGCCATCAGCTGTAATTTTGTCACCGGTGCCTAAAATAATAATGTCACCTGGAACAATGTTTATGGAATCGATATTTAAAACAGCGCCTCCTCGACGAACCTTGGCTTTATCTGGCAAAAAAGATTGAAGTTTTCTAAGTGATCTATCTGCTTTGTATTCTTCAACAAAACCTAAAACAGCATTAATAAGAACTGCAAATGAAATCACACCAGCGTCTAACCATTCCTTAAAACCAACACTGATAAATGCTGCTACAACTAAAATCGCAATTAGTGGGCTTCCAAATTGAGCCAAAAAAATCGCCACCGTAGATTTTGGCGATGTTTGTGGTAATTGATTTTTTCCAAATTCCTTTAGTCGGTCTCTAACTTGATTTTCGGAAAGACCGGTTTGTAAAACTTCAAAAGAGTGCAAAACATCTTTTGCGCTCTGGGCATGCCAAGTGATTTGTTTTTGATTGTTCATAAGATTGTCACCTGGTTACCACCAGCCGCCAAAATCGCAACCGTCGGCTTTGGTGGTAACCCGGTGACATGATTCAATTAATGTCTAGCTGTTATATAAACGGCTTCAATATGTTCCGTAATTTTATCCCAATTAAAATGAATATCCACAGTTGCCAGTGCTTCCTCCCCTTCATTTTTAACAGCTGCTGGATTATTAACTAAATATTCAAGTTTTTGTCTTAGCTCCTCAACATTACCAGACGGAAAAGTAAAACCAACGCCATGGATTGCCTCGATATTTGGTTCAATATCGGAAACCAGTGGAGCTAAACCAAAACTCATCGCTTCCAAAATTACCAGTGGCAAACCTTCTGCCTCGGACGGATGAACATACAAATAAGCATTGGCGTAAAGTTGATCTAGAGTTTTACCGTTCTGAAATCCTAAAAAATGAATCTTATCATTTTCGTTTGCAAGCTCACGCAAGAGAGCATAATAATCATCAGAAAAACTTGGCGCACCAACAATCACTAAATGTTTGTCAGTTTCTAATTTTTGAAAAGCTTCAATTAAGAACTGCAAACCTTTTTGCGGAACAATTCGACCGACATTAATTAGATATCCCTTTTTTGAAAGTCCAAACTTTTCAATCAAATTAACACCTTGCTCGTCCTTAATTTCTGCCCCGTTTGGAATATAAATTGCTTCGCGCCTGTAATGATCGCGAATAAAAACCTGCATTGTGTGTGAAACTGAAATGCAGTAGTCAGCAAAAACAGCTGACGCCCATTCGCCAAAATGAAGATAGAGTCGAGCAAACAGTCCCCACTTTGCATGAAATCTGTCTTGTGAATGAAAAGTTACAACTACGGTTGATTCTCGAGAAAATAGCTTTGGTAACCAAGCAAGTGTTGCCGGACCAACGCCGTGATAATGGATGATATCGTATTTTTGAAACAAGCAATGGATGGTTGAAACAAAAGTGTGCAAAATCGCCTCAAGATTTTTGCTATAAATCGTTGGCAGAAATATCAAATCAATGCCTTTGTAAGTCCGAGGCATTTCCGGCATATATTTTGCTCGAGCATAAACCGTGACATCATGGCCAAACCCAACCAAACGCTCGGATATTTCAGCAACATGCTTTTCTATTCCCCCCGCGCGTTCACCCGGAGCGATTCCCTTTTGTCCAATCATGGCGATTTTCATATATTCTTCACTTAGAAAATTAGCGGCTTGCTGCGTCAGAAATCCATCTAATTTTCTTAATTCACTAAATGTTTACATAATAATTATAACACGGAGTGGACAGGTATGCAGGTATTCGAGTGGTCAGGAGACAGCAACTTTTTCTAAATAAGCCGGAACATAATTCCGTGTCACCGGGTGACACGGAAAAAAATATTCTTATCGGCTACTGACATTTTATTAAATCTAGCTGGTATCAGTTCTTTCTCTGGTAGCCTACTATATCCGACATAAGTCGACGATCGTCCAATTATCTTGTAAACAGGCACGCCAACTTTTACTTTTTTTGAAATCGCAGACATCAATTTAATTTCGCCCGCAAGCTGCATGGCAATTGATTTACTTCGCGGAAATCGAAAAACAATCTTATTATCCAAAACAATTATATGATTATCCTCCCCTTTATCAATATAGCGCCACTTAGAAAATTTTACTCCGAAAACTCGCTCTTAATTTTAGCAAGCAATTTTTCTAGATTGATTGGTTCCATATTTATAAATCATATTAAATGCATCGACTCATGAAAATGCTCAGTATCACCGGGTGATACTGAGCCTCAGACAGAAAAATCACACGATTTTATCGTGTGATTTTTCTGGTACACCGGGTGGGATTCGAACCCACGACCACAGGCTTAAAAGGCCTTTGCTCTACCGGGCTGAGCTACCGGTGCATCTTAAATTATTTTTCTTGCCGGTAGCGAAGCCATAAGGGCTGCCTGTCCGCCGTAGCAAAAAGCGTAGGCGAAAGCTACCTGTGCTTGTTTGTTGCGTCAGCAATATAGCATAAACCCCTAAGAATATCAACCCTCTTGACACGCCCTTGCCTTTTCTATCTCCCTTGATACAATTTACAGGCTAATTCTTAATACTAAACTTTATCATATGGAAGATGATATGATGAGCAACGATCAGTCATGGGAAGACGATGCAGAAGAGACTGATGTTGTAGCTACCGACGACAGTGACGATAGCGATGATGACGAAGACGGGGACGACGACGAATTCTAAATTTCACACTTAGCATTAGCACGAGGAGACAAAATTCCAGCAAAACTGCTGGAATTTTGCTTTTTACAAAAATCTCAAATAAATGCTTGCTAAATCAGCTCAAATAAGCTAAAATGAAATTCGTTAACTATTAAGGCACAATTCTATGAATGATGACGCAACAATGCCAACAGGAGATGACACAATAGCAACTCCTGTAGAGCCAACAGTAGAGGCTCCAGCTGAAATGCCTGCAGAAGAGGCAACTCCAGCAGAGGAAACTCCAATGGCGTAAGCAAACGATCAAAAAACTCGGTCAGACAGCCGGGTTTTTTGTATACTCTGATTTTTTAATACCCGCCAGAGTATTTCACGAAGGAGGGTTTATTTAATCATCTCCGAAGCCTTTGTCACAATCTCCTCTGCGCCATATGTTGGAAATAATAAACTTAGTCTACGAGAGAGTTGCTTTTGTAAAATGTCGTCCTCGCTCAAATTTAATATTGATTGTTTTAAAATCTGCGGATTTATACTCCACAAAACTTCAGCCGCGCTTTGATCTTCCAACATCTTGGCGTTATGCAACTGATCAAAATTATGAAGCGGAATAATTATGCACGGTTTTTTAAGCGCCACTAACTCAATCAATGTTCCCATACCAGCGCGTGAGACAACAAAATCCGACAAGGCAAAAACATCAGCTATGCCTTCACCTAAAAATTCTAAAGCCACATAGTTTTCAGCAATATTTTGCAATTCATCGGTCATTTTGTCTTTACCGGTCAAATGGATAACGTTCATTTTGCCAATTAACTCGGGCCCGATTACTGCCAAAGCATCATTGATTGATTGAGCACCTGTTCCGCCACCAATCACAAGTAAAGTTGGCTTACTTGCATCCAATTGATACAAATCGCGCGCTCGTTCTTTATCACCGTCTAAAACTACCGGCCGAACAACTCCGCCAACAACTGAAGTCTTTTTCGATGAAAAACTTTCAGCAGAGTCACTCCAAGTTACACTAATTTTTTTAGCAAAAGGCGCCATTATTTTATTTGCAAGTCCAGGTTTGACATCCAATTGATGTACCCAGGAAGGAATCCTAAGCAACCAAGCTATCCAAACAACAGGTACACTTACATAACCACCGGCTGTAAAAACAATATCTGGCCGACTCATTTTTAGATATGCGAACGCCTGGATGCAGCTTACTATCAAGAAAAATGGAATAAATGGCCAAAGCCAAGGCCTATCCCTGTCAAACTTAGGAGCATAAATAGTTTCAAAAGGAATATGCATTGATTCCACCAAAGCTCGTTCAGCTCCACCAGGTGTACCAATCCAAGAAACTTGAATATTTGAATCTCTTTTTTGCCAAACTCGAACTATGGCAAGTAGTGGTGTTACCGGCCCTAATGTTCCGCCACCAGTCATTAGAATATGTTTTGACATAGCTATTAGCTTTTAGCTGTTAGCCGTTAGCTTTTAGATCGATCTAATAACTATAAGCTATAAGCTAAAGGCTATTTTCTTGAAACATTCATAACAATTCCGGCCGCTGCAAGTGAAACCGTGAGAGCAGTTCCGCCGTAACTAAGAAATGGAAGCGGCACACCGGTCAGTGGCATCAGTCCCACAATTGCGCCAATGTTCACAAATGCCTGCACACCAAACCAGGCGATTATGCCGATTACCAAATACTTACCAAAATTATCAGTTGAATTTTCTGCGATTTTGATTCCTCGAAGTAACATCAATAAAAATAATATCACAAAGGCGGCAGTAAAAATAAAACCAAGCTCCTCGCTCATAACGGCAAAAATTGAATCCCCGACAACTTCTGGTAAATATTGAAACTTCTGGAGTGAATGGCCATAGCCTCTTCCAAAAAATCCACCAGATCCAATTGCAAGCAAAGCCTGGTTTATTTGATATCCAATTCCCCGTGGGTCTAACTCGGGATGCAAAAAAGTTGTAAAACGCTCAAACCTATAGGGTGACATTTTAATTGACACTATAAAAGCACCAAAGGCCATCACGCCGAGTCCAATTAAATGGGTGACATTCCCGCCGGCCACAAAATACATAATAAAGGCAATGGCCACGATAATTGAAAGAGTTCCTAAGTCAGGCTGAAGTAACATTAAAATCGAAATTATCCCCAGCGCCGCTAAAAACGGCAAAAGCCCAGTTTCCCAAGTTTTTAAATCATCTGATCTTTGCTCTAACCAAGCAGCTAGATAAATTAAAAAAGTTAGCTTTGCAATCTCGGCCGGCTGAAATGAATAACTACCAAACTGAACCCAGCTGTGGGCAAATGTTCCAAAATCAGTTCCAATGCCTGGTACAAAAACTAAAATCAAAAGCCCGATTGAAACAGCCAGCATTGCTGTTGCATACTTGCGATATGACTGATACGGAATTTTAGCAAAAATAAGCATTGCCACAATTCCAGGCAATACACCAAGAGTTAATTGATGTTTTAAATAATAATAACTATCAGCAAAACGCTCATAACCTAGCGGACTGGAAGCTGAAGCCAAAATAGCAAGGCCAAAGATGGTCATGCCTAGCACAAAAAATAAAAATGATTTGTCAGATGGTTTTGATAGCACAAAGCTTTTAGCTTTTAGCAACTAGCTTTTAGTTTTTCTAACAGCTATGAGCTAACAGCTATGAGCTACCCCGTTAACGCGAAATCCAACAAGAACAAAATAATCCCTAGCATAGCTGTAATCCAAGATACAACCCAAAAACGCATTACAACCTTTGGTTCCGGCCAGCCCTCGGCCTCGTAGTGATGATGGATTGGAGCTACCTTGAAAACTTTTCTCTTAAAAACTTTTTTTGAAACAATTTGAATGATTGTAGTTAATGCTTCAATTACAAAAACTAAACCAATAATTGGAAGTAGTAGAGCCATATTGGTGAGCATGGCAACCACTCCAAGCGTTACTCCAAGCGACATTGCGCCAGTGTCACCCATGATAAATCTAGCCGGGTAAATATTGAGCCACAAAAATGCTAGCAATGCTCCCATGATTACTCCACAAAAAGCAGCCAATTCAAAGCGACCTTGAATCGCAGCAATAAATGCGAAAACTCCAAAAGCGGGTACTAATGTTCCGCCAGCCAATCCATCAAGCCCGTCTGTTTGATTAACAGAAAATGATGTTCCTACAATCACTAAAATAAAAAGTGGAACATACCACCAGCCAATGTTAAACGAACCGATAAACGGAACATGGAGCAAGTCCCAGTCTAATTTTTCGTAAAACCACCAAGCACCAACAATCGCAATTCCAAGATACAAAACAAGTCTGTGTCTAATATCAATCCCTCCACCATTTTTACCGATATGTTTTACATTTAAAAAATCATCGACCAAACCTACCAGTCCAGCAGCCACTAAAACTCCAAGTGGCAAAAGAGTTTGTCCACGAGTTAAAAAGTTCATTCTTCCTACTGTTTCGGCGAGATCCGAAATATCAATAAAATAAAAGAACAAAGCCATTGCCAAAACCGTTACCCAAATTAAAACGCCTCCCATTGTAGGAGTGCCAGCTTTTTTTTCGTGAAGTTTATAAAAAATTGGAGCCTGTTTTTTGCTACGCAAAGATTTTCCAAGTTTATGTTTATATAAAAAATGGGTTAAGGCCGGAGTCCATAAAATAGCGACCACAAAGGACAGTGTTGATAGCATTAGGATTTTACCGATCAAAAATGGTTCAAGCATATTTTAAATATATGTAAGATTCAAAAGTACAACAAATGTAATTCCGACTAATAAAATAAATTCGGACACTGCGGTTGCTGTCCACAAAAAATAACTGATGACCTTATCCTTTGGCCACATTATTCCAGCCACAATATAATTCAAAACTAAAATGATAAATCCAATTAGTGGGATTGTAAAAACCCGCCACCAGACACCATAAAGATCTACGCCAAAATGGATATTATAGTGAAGAGGAATAGCGACCTGTTCTTTGATTTCTGGGAGTAATTGCCAAAGCGGAAGAATGACTGACAGAAGGAAAAAAACTAAAGAAAGACCTGCAGTTATGCGAAAAAATCGCTTGGCAAACATATGCTTGATTGCCGACCTTAATTCTGAAAGCTTTTTCATAGGACTATCATACCTCCATTTCTATCATAATTCAATCTGTGGACTTGACGAAAAAACGCTAATCCGCTACACTTCTGACGTTAATTAAAGAGCTTTGGTAGTAACAGTTGCATAAGCAAAATGGACTTTTTACAAATTTGATGAGATTTCGTTAAACGAGATGTCAGCACCGAGGCGTACCGATAATGTACGGTGAGGTAATGACAGAGACCTGTGAAACGAAAGATCGCTAATTTGGGAAAAATCGAGCATATATGGCACATAAGAAAGCGCAAGGATCTACAAGTAACGGTCGCGATTCCATTGCTAAGCGACTGGGTCTTAAAAAATCTGACGGTGAAGTAGTAAAATCCGGACAGATTATCATCAGACAGCGCGGTACAAAATATCATCCAGGAAAAGGCGTTGGACTCGGAAGAGACTTCACCATTTTCGCAATGCAAGAAGGGAAAGTTAAATTCAGTAAAAAAATTATGCCAAACTTTACCGGAAAACTAAAACAAAAAACTTTTGTAAGTGTGGTGTAATGGTGGCCAGAGACAGGAGACCGGAAACCAAACAAAACCGCCCCCTCAGGGGTGGTTTTTTAAAATCTTATTTTTTCTCCTTTGCCGCCTTAATGAAGTTTACAAACAGCGGATGTGGGCTAAGTGGCCTTGATTGAAATTCTGGATGAAATTGTACACCTACAAAAAATGGATGACCTTTAATTTCCACAATCTCAACCAAGTCTTGTGTTGGATTAACTCCTGCTATTACCAATCCGGCATCTTCAAGCTCTTTTCGATAATCATTATTAAACTCGTAACGATGGCGATGGCGTTCGCTAATGTCTGACTGGCCATAAGCTTGGCGCGAAATAGTACCTTCTGCTAAGTGACAGTCGTAGGAACCGAGTCGCATTGTTCCGCCATAGTCTTCTTCTTCCATTTTTTTCTTTTGATCTTGCATTATATGGATAACTGGATGTGAAGTCTTTTCGTCGATTTCAGTTGTGTGAGCATCCTTCCAGCCAAGCTCATTGCGAGCAAACTCTATCACTGCACATTGCATTCCGTAACACAAACCTAAGTAAGGAATATTATTTGTGCGGGCATATTCAATAACTTTAATCTTCCCCTCAATACCTCGCGATCCAAATCCACCAGGAATTAGAAGTCCATTATAATCTGACAGCTCTGAAATCTTAACTGGATCTTTCTCATACTCTTCGGAGTTTAACCAATCTACTTTTGCCTTCACTATGTTTTCTGCAGCTGCGTGCTTGATTGCTTCAAGTACTGAGATATAAGCATCAGACAAGACAAAGTCTCCCGTTGAAAAATATTTTCCAATCACACCGATTTTTATTTCAGTTGTCGCGTTTGTAATCTTGTCAGTAAATTCATTCCAACGACCAAGTTCTGAAGATCTATTTTCAAGTCCAAAACTCTCTAAAATCAAACCAGCAAAATTTTGTTCTTCAAAAACACGAGGAATATCATAAATAGACTTAACATCAACTGCACCGATAATATGATCCCAAGGCACTGAACAAAATCGCGCTATCTTTTCTTTGCGAGGCTTGTCCATCGGCAGAGACGAACGGCCAATAATAAAGTCTGGCCTGATTCCAGCGGCATTTAATGTTCTAACAGCATACTGAGTTGGTTTTGTTTTCATTTCCCCAATTGACTGTGGTACTGGAAGATAACTAACCATTGCGAACCTCACTCCGTCCGGATCTTCTACTTGCATCATTCGAGCAGCCTCTAAAAAAAGAACATTTTGATATTCACCAACCGTGCCTCCAACCTCGATTATTGTAATATCAGACTTAGCTTCGTCAGACGCTAATTTGATTCTTCTTATAACTTCTTCTGGAACATCAGGAACAACTTCTACACATTTTCCACCGTATTCTAAATTTCGTTCACGCTCAATTACTGACTGATAAACCCGACCAGTTGTCATATAATTTATCTTCCTGATTTCAATTTCAAGATACCTTTCATATGTACCAACATCCTGATCTGTTTCATCACCATCAACTGTCACAAAAACCTCACCGTGTTCAACCGGGTTCATTGTTCCAGCATCAAGATTTACATAAGGGTCGATCTTAATTGCCGTAACATCGTAACCTTTTGATTTAAGGGTTAGCCCGAGCGCAGCGCTAGAAGTTCCTTTTCCAACTCCGCTCATAACTCCGCCGACGATGAATAAATACTTGTGGTTCATAATTTTCTAATCTTAAAACCGCCCCGAGGGGCGGTTTGGTTATTTTTCCTCGATAGTGACAGTGATTCCAGCTTCGTAGTCACCAATGGACACTGTGGCGTCGCTGGTGCCAATTTCTTTCTTTGGTGAGAACTCAACTTCTGCTTCTTTAGGAAGTTTAAATCCTTGCTCTTTAAGTGCTACTAGCACATCTTTATCAGTAACTGCCGCGTAAAGCTTGCCTTTATTTGCCTTTACTTTAACAACCGCTTCCACTCCGTCAACGCTGTGGACAATTTTTTGAGCCTCCTTATCAGCCTTTTTTATTTTACGAACCGCAGATTGCTCACGCTCTTTTTTTTGCTCAATCGCTTGCGGAGTTGCCTCGACTGCCAAATGTTGAGGGAACAAGAAATTGCGAGCATAACCTTCGCTCACTTCGACAATATCGCCCTCACGACCTAAATTTTTTACATCCTCCAGTAAAATCAATTTCATACGCCATTAGTTTAACCTGCTCACTTTTTCCTGTCAAAATTGAGTTTCTTAAACGCCAATCCAACAATCGGACGCATATCTTTATAACTTGATTGTTTTTCTATCTCAGAAATAGAAATCCATTTAACTGCACTAATTTGCTCGCCTTTTTCTTTAATCTTTGGTTTTACAAGCAATGCCTTGGAATCCACCTTAAACAAAAAGTAATGGATATATTTATGAATCAACACGCCTTTTTCTTCGAACCGATCACGAAACCAAATATCAATTACGCCAAGCTTACCAGCTGGACGAAGATCTTTTAAACTCATTTCTTCTTCTATCTCACGCGCAGCCGCTTTGATATACGATTCCCCTTTTTCCACATGACCCTTAGGGAATGTCCATTTGCCATATGAATCTTTTAACATGGCAATCATAATACCGTTGCCGGTTTTTTTAAAAACTAAACCACCGGCCGAAACCTCTGTTTTATGTTTTTGAGTATTAGCGGGACGCCTCGAGGTAATCGAACGCCGCGTCGAGCTGTGGTGTTTTACCAGCCTCATAATCTTCTAATGTATATTCGACAATAATGTCTGGTGTGATTCCAACTTTATGAATCGATCTACCTTTTGGAGTTAACCATTCAGCGGTAGTAATTTTTACAGCTGCACCACTATCAAACTCATAATATTCCTGGACCGAACCTTTACCGTAAGTTTGCTCGCCAATCACTGTAGCTACGCCATAATCTTGCAAAGCACCGGCCAAAATCTCCGAGGCTGACGCCGAACCGCCGTCAACCAACACGACAGTTTCAATATCTTTTAGCCAGGCAATGCCCCCGGCTGAAAAGCCCTGGACTTCATCTCCCACTTTTTCTTGTACTACTGTGGCACCGTCTATCCAAAATCCCGCGATATTTATAGCTTCGGTTAAAAGTCCACCTGGATTACCGCGTAAATCAATAATCATCTGCGTTGTGCCGGCAGAAGTAATTTCTTGAACAGCTTGGCGAAAAAGATCGGTTGTATCGTCATTAAACATTGAAATTTCTACAACCGCCACTCCGTCATCCTGTATTTTCCAGGTGACACTGTCAACATTAATTTCACCACGAGTAATTGTAATGTCAAAAAGTTCGTCAACGCCGTCGCGAGCAATTGTTAAAACAACATCTGTTCCTTCCTCACCCCGAATCATACTGACTGCTTCGTTTACAGAAGCGCCAATCATGTCAGCACCATCAACTTTTAAAATATAATCACCAATCATAAGTCCCGCTCCTTCAGCTGGACTACCGCTTAGCGGTGCAATGACAACCACATAATCATCTTCTTTTCCAATTTCGGCACCAATGCCAGAGAAAGTACCACTTAAATCAGAATTAAATTCTTCTGCCTCCTCTGGCGTAAAATAGACTGAATAGGGATCATCTAGTGATTCAACAATCCCGGAGATTGCTCCATTAAGCATTTCCTCGTCTGTGATGTCTTTGTAATATAAATCTTTGGTTAAATCCCAAACATCCCAAAACATTCCAAAATCAACACTTTCTGATCTTGAGAATAGTCTAAATTGACTTAAAGCGCTGCTACTACCTTGCTCACCTGCAACCTTAATTCCGTTAGCGTTTCCCGCTAAAAAACCAAGAGAAAAAACTACTAAAATTGAAGCTAGACTAATAATAGCGCCTCCAATAGTAATTCTATTCTTGATAAAATCTGTAATTTTGTTCATAAGATGAAATTATTCTATCATACTTTTATCTACCCACCTACCTCCCTACCGGCTGACAGATCATGCTATAATCCCCCTATGCCAAATAAAGTAAAAGCAATGAACCGCACTTTACGCCGATCCATTTTTTGGATATTTGTTTCAATATTTGCTGTTTCTTCACCTCTTTTAGTTTTATATACCTCAGGTTATAGATACAACATCGCAAGCGGTCAAATTTTAAGAACCGGTGTTATTTCAATTGCGACCGATCCGCGTAGTGTCAGTATCTTTGTCAATGACGAGTTACAGAAAAGTAAAACCCCAACAGTTGTTAAAAGATTAATGCCGGACACATACTCTGTGCGTTTAGAAAAAGATGGTTATCTTTCCTGGAGTGGCGAGGTAAAAGTGTTCAGCGGTGCAACTTCTATAATGAACACAATTTTGCTCTTTCTTGATTCTGAACCAGAAATGTTATTTAACAAAGAAGCTGAATCATTTGTGCCTAGTCCAGACGGAAGCTTGATTGCCTACACAGCCATAGAAGAAGATTGGGAAGAAGTTTGGTTGTATGATCTAAAATCTGAAGAGCATAAAATGATCGCCCAAAGATTAACATCAGACATTGTCACAGAAATAAAGTGGTCAACTAACAGTGAATTTTTATCAGTTTATAATTATGAAATTGGGCTAAGTATTTTTGCAAAATCTGGCACAGAAATTAATTTAGATATTGAACAAACTGAAACTGTTGATTCTACTTTTTGGCATCCAAGCGACGGTAATACTATATTCCTTGCCTCAGAAACTGGGCTTGAGGAAATCAATCTTTCCTCAAAATCATCAAAAATAATCAAAAACACAGACGAAAATTCAATTTCGCTCGATGCCAGCATTTTAAACTTTTTTGATGACGGTAGTTTTACTGAGTTAATGCAACTTATTGATGGCGAACCAACTCTTTTAGCGCTTCTACCAAGGTCAAACTACACAATTGCCGAACGCGATGGTTCTTATATGCTTTTAACCGATGATAACGAACGATTGATTTTACTTGATATTCACGCGGAAATTCCAATACTGCTTGAAACAAAGGCTTCTATTTACGACTGGACTGAGAGCAAAAATCTTTTAGTTTATAGCGACGGTTACGAGGTTAATGTTTACGACCCAGGACCGCACACCAATCAATTTATTACTCGCCAAGGTGACAGGATTGAATCATTACTATGGCATTCATCGGCTACCAGTATCTTATTCCAACTTGAAACAAAAATTGTCGCCCATGAACATTATAATGCCGGCGACTCTAGAAAAAACTTTACGCTGGTTAGTGGAGTTGATGAAATAAAAACCGCTTGGGTGGCAAGCGATGGTCAAATGCTTTATTATTACGCTTTTCAAAACGGATCCTACGGTTTATATAAATTAGAACTTATAAAACCTTTTATTTCACTTTAATATGGCAGACTCAAATCAGCCAAAAGTCGGGGTAGGAGTGATAATTGAAAACAACGAAGGTAAAATTTTGATTGGAAAACGCTTGAATAGCCTTGCTCCATATTACTCAATTCCCGGTGGCCATTTAGAACTTGGAGAGACATTCGAGAGTGCCGCTACTCGGGAAATAAAAGAAGAAACAAACTTAAATATCCGTGATCCAAAAGTAATTGCTGTCACAAATAATTTAGAAACATTTAAAGAATCTGGGCAGCATTACATTTCAATCATCTTATTTGTACGCGATTTTGATGGTGATCTGCAAAATTTAGAACCGGAAAAATGTGAAAGCTGGCAATGGGCTCATCCAAACAATCTGCCAGTGCCCCATTTTGACGCCAGCGAGCGCGGAGTATCTTGTTATCTAGAAGGAGTGTGTTACAAAAAATTTGAGTAAAACTAACAATTTAATAATGGATGTTAAATAACGATCGTCATTTAACAGTCGAGATTTTAGCCTGATCGCACTAAAAGTGTAGACCGAAAATATAAGAAATTTATTTAAATCCCAAAATTGGTAGGTTTTTGTCAATTTCAGATCTAACATCTATTTTTCCAAAAATTCTCGCAACGCTTCAAGTCGAGGGCGCAGTTTTTTCCACTTTGTATTTTTTAAACTTGAATTTACCGGCCTGGCAGCTGGACGAGGATTAAACTCCGAACTTGAAATCGGATTGTAAGGTGTAGTAACGCCAGCTATATCAAAAACTTCCTTAGCAAATCCATACCAAGTTACTGGCTCGCCTTCGTTCACCAAATGATAAATCCCGCTTGGGACACTATCTTTAATCATCTCTAAAGTAGCTTGGGCAATGTCTACAACATAAGTCGGAGACCCAAATTCCTCATCCACTATCTTCAGCTCTGGTTTTTCTTTAGCGATTTGCAACATCAAAGATGGAAAAGATTCTTTTATATTGCTACCCGATCCTGGGGCTCCAAAAATCTTTGCCGTTCTACAAATATAATAATTATCAGTTGATTCTTGTATTGCCTTCTCACCTTCAAGCTTTGTCTGGCCATATTTTGAGATTGGTCGCGGTTCATCATTTTCATCGTATCCATCCTGTTTTGTGCCCTCAAAAACATAATCACTACTGTAATGCACTACCAATGCGCCGTTCTCCCTTGCGGCTAAAGCCAGATTCCGAGGACCGTCAGCGTTAATTGCTAAAGCAAGTGGATAAAATTCTGCATCCTCAACTTTATCAACAAAGTTATAAGCAGCAGCATTGATAATAACATCGGGTTTCTGATTTTGGACAAAACTCAAAACTTGATCCTTGTTTGTAATATCTAAATCTTGACGCTTGGCTGAAATCACTTCATGCCCAGCATTTTTAAAAACCTCAACTAGTTGTTGGCCTAGCATTCCTTGTGCGCCAGTAATTATAATTTTCATTGCTGTTAGCTGTTAGCCCCTAGCTATTAGGAATTCCTAAAAGCTATAAGCTATAAGCTAAAAACCTTCGCTGTCACTTAAAAATGGCAATGCCCTGTCCTTCTCAGATAAAATAGGATCACCGCTTATTTGCCAATCAATTCCAAGCTCCGGATCATTATAAGCCACACCGGCGTCTAAACTTTTATCAAATGTATTTGAAACTTGATACTGAAGCTCACAAGCCTCGAGCGCATAAAATCCATGTCCAAAACCAACCGGTACAAAAAGCATTTTTTTATTCGTAGCTGAAAGCTCAATACCAAACCATCTTTTATAAGTTGGAGAATTTGGTCGCAAATCAACAGCAACATCCCAAAGCCTACCAGCTGAGCAACGAACCAACTTTGCTTGCGCTTTTGGCGGTAGTTGAAAATGAATACCGCGGAGCGTTCCCTTTACTGACTTTGAATGATTCGCTTGTTTAAAATCAAAATTAATTCCAAATTCTTTAAACTTTTCTTCATTATAATACTCAAAGAAAAAACCACGCTCGTCTTCAAAAACAGTCGGCTCAATTACAAATAAATCTGGGATGCTGGTTTCTATTTTTTTCATACCCTAGACAATCTTTGACCCTTCTCTTTTGGCAATCAAGATATTGGCTTCCAGGAGTGAATCAAATGTACCGGCGTCTAGCCAATATCCAAACACTTCGCTAACATTTAGTTCATTTAATTTAAGATATTCGTTATTAACATCTGTAATCTCTAGTTCTCCTCTACCAGATGGGGAAAGATTTTTTGCAATCCCCACTACGCGGTTGTCATACACATACAATCCTGTAACCGCGTAGTCCGATATATACTCTGTTGGTTTTTCAACGATTTGAATGGCTTTTTTATTTTCATCAAACTCAACTATTCCAAACCTCTCCGGATCATTAACTTTTTTTGCAAAAATAAGCGAACCTGATTTAAAGTTTTTTATTTGCTCAGAAAAATCCTGCTCAAAAATATTATCTCCTAAAATTAAAGTTACATCATCATCCCCAATAAAGTTTTCTCCAATTGTAAAAGCTTGAGCAATTCCTGCCGGCTTGTCTTGAATTTCAAAACTAAATTTTACTCCAAATTCACTTCCGGAGCCTAAAAGGCGCAGAAAATCCCCGGCCCTGTCTGGTGCAACAATAATTAGAATTTCCTTAATTCCAGCTTTGATTAAAGTATCCAACGGATAGTAAATCATTGGCTTGTTATAAATCGGCAAAAGCTGTTTTGAGGTGATTTTAGTTAATGGATGCAGACGAGTTCCACCACCTCCGGCTAATATTATTCCTTTCATAAATTATCGATAATGCTTTTTGTAATATTCTTGATAAGCGCCTGATTTTACCCTTTCCCACCAATCCTGATTTTCTTGATACCACTGTACTGTTCTTTTTAACCCTTCTTCAATAGTTACAGAAGGTTGCCAACCGAGTGCTCGCAGTTTTGCTGCATTCAAGGAATAGCGTTGGTCATGACCGGGGCGCAAGCCTTGAACCGGTTTTATTAAATGTTTTTCTTTTCCAACCAGCTCCAAAATCATGTGAGTCAATTGCTCGTTTGTGATTTCCGGATACTGCTCTGCACCAATATTATAAATTTCACCAATTTTTCCTTTTCGAAGTACAGTGTCAATTCCGCTACAATGATCTGCAACATATAGCCAGTCACGGATTTGCGTACCGCCGTCATATAAAGGCAAATAATTATCGGTCATTGCGTTTGTAATAAATAGTGGAATAATTTTTTCTGGAAATTGAAATGGTCCATAGTTGTTTGAGCCACGAGTGATCATAGCTGGAACTTGATGAGTCCGGATTGCGGCGATCACCAACATGTCAGAACCGGCCTTGGCAGCTGAATATGGAGAAGAAGGATATATCCGGCTATTTTCATGTGATTTTTCCGGTGCTTTAACATCACCATAAACTTCATCCGTACTAATGTGCACAAGCTTTGGAATTTGAAGTTCTCGGACAACATCAATTACAGTCTGAGTGCCTATAATATTTGTTTGTAAAAATTCATCTGATGAATAAATCGATCTATCGACATGAGACTCAGCTGCAAAATGAACAATCGCGTCAACTCCCCGAGCTGCATCTTGAAGAGCCTCGCGATTACAAATATCACCTTGCACAAATGAATATCTGGAATCATCTTCGACCCTTTTTAGATTTTCCAAATTTCCAGCGTATGTTAAAAGATCATAATTGACAATTTCATCACCTGGATACTGTTGTAATATTTGATGGATAAAGTTTGAACCAATAAACCCAGCCCCACCAGTTACAAGTATTTTCATATTATATTTTGTGCAAATGATTCATGAATTACCTTTATACATTAGCCTTTTAGGCGCTGAGCGTCAATAATGGCCAAAACCCGCGGTTTTGCAATACTCCAAGCAGTAATTGACCAAGCATCACGCAGTTCGCCGGATTTAATCATTTCATCAATTTCATCAGGCGCGAACCAAAATGGATCTATCTCATGAGCCTCGTCACCTTCGGCAGTAGTCTCAGATAATTGGCTTGCCGTGAAAACTTCTACCTGCTTGTTTGAACGCCCCGGCGAAGCATCAAAAAATCCAATAAATATAAGGTTCTCCGCTCTCAGCCCTCCTTCCTCTGCGAGCTCGCCAGATGCAGCTTCTAAGTTTGAATCCGCGTTTTCACTTCCTCCAGCTACAAACTCTAAACTTTCTCGACCCAACAGAACCCTCAGCTGTTTAACCATTAAGATTTTACCATCATCTCTTACTGGGATAACCATCACGCCTGGAGTTTCATAAACACAATGATAATTGACCTGTGTTCCACCAACATCAAACTTCATCAAGCGATATTCCCACCAAGGATTTTTCTTGATGAGTTCGTCAGAAACTTTTTTCCAAGGTTTTAAACTCATAATTCTTTTCTAATTTTTTCACCAATCTCTTTTAACTCCGCCGGCGTTGTGTTTGTTTTATCAAAATTGCGAGGTTCACCGTCATAACGAGGCATTAAATGCAAATGAGTGTGAAAAATATCTTGACCAGCGGAAACACCGTGATTCATTCCCAAATTATATCCAGTTGCACCAAGTGCTTGCATAATTTTTGGCGCAAGATAATAGATTGTTTTTATAATTGCAACGGCGTCCTCTTCTGAATCATCATTTAAATATTGTGAATGATTTTTTGGGATGATTAAAGCATGACCACGGCTAACGGGATGAATATCTAAAAAAACAAAAATCTGATCATCCTCGTAGATTTTTTCTGACGGAATTTCACCAGCTATTATTTTGCAAAATAAACAGTCTTTCATATAAAGCTTTTAGCTATTAGCTGATAGCAATTAGGCTTAACCTAATAACTACAAGCTATAAGCTAACAACTTCACTTTGCAACAATCTCATCATTCTCGCAAGAGTTTCATTGAAATCCATGGGATCAAGAATCCAATTAAAGCCAATAGAATTCGGAAATCACCAAACACTTCGCCTTCACGCCAAATAATGACAAATAAAATTACGCCGATAATGAATTTCGACATTTCGATGATAATTCTTTTAATAATTCCCTGATTTTTTTCAGAAATTAAATTTGACGCCCATATAATTCCAAAAATAATCGCCGCTAATAAAAACCAGTGAACTGAAAAAACATAACTCACAAAACCGGGACGCAAGTAATCAAAAAACGCAAAAGCAAAATAACTGATGATTGAAATGTAAAAACCGGTTTTTGCTATTTTATTCATATACCTGGTAAATATTTTAAAACCGCTTTTGTAAACTCCCAAATATTCATCGGGTCTTTTTTAAATATAACATTAATTGCATGAACATCAACCGTTTCTTGCAAAGTTGTAATTGCTGGCAAAGAAATTATAAACTTAATAGAGTTATCAAACTTATAAAGTTCGGCGATATCAAAAGTAGCGTTTGCAGTTTTCCAGTCTCCACCATCTGTAACACCTGGATATTCTGCAATAATATAGTTAACTCCGAGTGCATCAAGGTTTGTGAATGCATTTAACTTAACCGGGTCCGGATCAAAAAATGAATTTGCAGAAAGCGAAAACTTCCCATCTCCTGTAATTTTCACATCACCCGCAGGCGTGTGGCCATAAACAACTCCAGCGTCTTCTACAGTGTGTGTTACTTTTTCGTGACTGTAAGGAATTTTAACTTCGTCAGCTCCCAGTGTTACGCGTTGCGTGGCGTCAGCGTGATATGTTTCCAGGCTTAGATTTTTAGAATTTGTGTAAAAACTAGTCGACTTTGAATCTGCCAAATAACCAATATCGTCGCCAAGGTAAAGTTTATTTACAAAAGTTAAATAGCGCTGTGAGGTTTTAATTTGTCGCCAAAAAATATCACTGGTTCCTGATAGTTCAACTGAGTAAACGCCTTCCGGCCAACCAGATTTATCAATCACAATTGATTGCTTACTTGAAATCTGATTATCAGTTTCATTTCCGTCATCTTTAAATTCCGTTTCAAACATCACCTGATCAGACTCATTCCAAACCCTGATTACCCCACCGTCTGAACCAATAGTACGATTCATGTCCATGTAAGTAAGTTCCAAATTAAAATTCTCATTTTTAATATATGTTTGATATTTATGATATCCACGAAGCGATACATCAAAAGTTTGCTGATATCCAAGCGCTGAGTAATTTGATATTCGATAAGCGTTTTCAAGATCAAATTGATAAGTAGCGATTTCTGATCGATCCGGTAGGTTGAGCAAGAAATTGTCGATCGACAAAAAGTTGCTCACTCGTTGCAGTAACACAACACCGCTATCTTCAATCCGAGTCCATTCCGAATTTTCAATAATCAAATTATGAATCGGTTGCAAATCATATCCTTCGGAAAAAATATCCACCAAACCGCCGAGCTCGATAATTGACTGACCGCCATTGGCAAACTCGAGTTCAACCTCAATCTGATCAAATTCCGTGTTTGGCAGTTGAACGCTAAAATAAACCGGATCGTTAATGATTGTTGTAAAAGCATCGCCGTCAGCATTGTATTGAATTCCAAACGTTCGATCTTCCGGTAAAATTGAATTGATGTAAGCTGATTTTTCAGCCACTTCGTGACGAACAATAAACTCACCGCCGGGAGCAATATCAATCACAAGCAACCAGACAAAAAGCGTGACTGGAATCAAAACGATTATTAGTTGTGCGAGGCGTTTAATCATTTTTAACTCGATAAAGTGTTTCGTCGCCAATTTCAACTATTTCTTCTATTTGAGCTCCGAGATTTTTAAGTTTAACATCATTTAAATAATTAATGTCAGATTCTGGAAAAGTAATACCGAAATAATAAACATCGGCTAGTTCTAACATTTTAGGAATAGATGAATATGTTAATTCAGAGCGCAGTGGCATAACAACTCTTCTGTCTGGCCACAAATATTTGTCCACCATGTCAACAATGATTATAGAATCTTCTGATGTTTGTTCAATAATAATATCGTGTTTTACTTGGATATCAACCAAACTCTGTCTAGTTTTTACAAGACCATCTTCGCCATATAAAACGAGCATACTTGACGAAATGGTCATTAAAATGACGATCGTCACTTTAATGACCATCTGCCATTTATTTTTTGCTAATTCTGAAATCTTCTGAACTCCAACAGCGCAAAATGCAGACCCAAGCACAAAAAGCGGTAACCAATATCGGACATAAGAATTGCCGAGCGTGATAACACCGGCATCAGGGTTGTCATTAAACTTCCAACTACCATAAACAATTGCCAACCAAACTGACAAACCGAGTGTAATCCAAATATATTCACGCCACTTTTTTTCACGAACCACAAATATCAAACCGACAATCGCCAGCACAGTCATCCATGGATAAAGCAAAAATCCGTAAGCCCAAACATTATTTATGATATTTCTTTCGTGAAAGCCAAAAGGAAACAAATAATTTGCAAACGGGATAACATTAATGATGTGATCGATCGCATCGACTTCATCGATCTGCCCCTCTTGATCCTCCCATAACTGGGGGGAATCGATCATGTCAGATTTCTTAATCGTGTAACCAGTTTCAAATGGCGAACCATAGGTAGAATAATTCAAAGCTCCGAAACCTGACAAAACGATTAGCAACGATATTAAAAATGTGCCCAGATTTTTCCAGCTGACAAATTTTCTGTAAACAATTAATAAGGCGATTGTAATGATTGTTAACCAAATAATTTCCGATGTTCGAAAACTCAAAGCCAGTCCGAGCATTATTCCTGAACCTGACCAATCCAGGATTTTTTCCCCTTTAATCGCCTCATAGCCGGAACAAAAAGATCGAATCCCGACAAAGGCAAACCAAAGTGACAAAATTAAAAACGCGACAAATCCGACGTTGTGCATCATCACCCTGGCACTATATAACCAAAACGCTGGATGAATCATTAAAAATAATGCGGAAAGATCTGCAATTTGTTTATTATCTGTAAACTTTAATATCAAAGATCGCCAAGCTAATATTGACAAAAGCGCCAAAAGTGGAGTTATCCACAGCATGGTATTTGATCCAAAAACAGACCCAATTAGCCCGGCAATAAAAGGAAGTCCCAAGAAACTAATCGGAACAATCGAATCTGCAAGCGCAATCGAACTTCTTGGATGAACAATTCCAGCAAGTTCTAAATTGATCGAATCATTAATTTTAAAAGTTTGTTTGTTTGCAAACTGCTCAGCAAAAACAAAGTTTGCGTTTTCATCTGGTGAATTAAAAAAAGAAGTACCAACCGAGAGTGACAAAGTTGATAAAAAATAAATAACCAATATTACTAGCCTAGCAGTTTTCTTGAAATTCCAGCTTCCAAATTCCAAATTCCAACCCTTCATAAGCTATAAGTCAACAGTGCGATAACTGCAAATACTATGGCCAAAATTAAAGTGCCCTCAGAAATATCAACAAATAAATCAATACCCAACCAAAGAGACATTAGTAAAAATAAAACTCCTAAAAACTGCAACAACATTTTTACTTTTCCCCAAACATTAGCATGCACAACAGTTCCTTGTCGTCGTTTATACCAGCCGCCAAAAACCATAAGTACTTCAAGTAAAATTACACCGATGGCAATAATTGGATTAACATGTTGGATTAAAATCAAAACAATGACAGAACCAATTAACATTTTGTCAGCGATCGGATCGTAAAATGCTCCCCAACTTGTAACCTGCTTGCGCCAGCGCGCCAATGAACCATCAATTGTATCTGTAAAAGCAACAAGAATAAATGTCGGTACTCCAAATTGATAGTTTTCAATAAGTAATAACCAAAGAACAAACGGCGTAAGCACCATTCGCGCAATAGTAAAATGATTTGGTCTAACAAAATCCGGAACCAAATTGACAACATATTTCATCAAGTAGTCGTGCGGAAATAATTTTTCAGGATCCCTATTGCTCATAAAAGCTGATATAATCATAGCAAATTATGTCGCTATTAGCACTTAAAACAAAAAAGATAAATGATGATCGGGAAATTAGGCTATTTTTAGCGTTTATTACGGCCATTTGTCTGATTTCAATCTTGGGAAGCTTAGTTTATTATTTCAGCGAAGTGACAACTTGGTGGCTGATATTGATTGGACTGATCACTTTTGCCAGCGCCTTGTCGGTTTATTTTTTATTACCAAATGAATCCCCACCTCCTTTTAGTCATGAAAAACGGGGATCATCAGCTTGGCTCGCTATCGCGGGGATTCTGATCTCAATCTCTGCTTGGTGGTCGGTCATACTAAAAGTTGAAATTCTGGAGTCAGTCAGGACGCCTTGGGAAATCATTAATCCTATTTTAATTATTGCGCTTGGAATCGGAGTTTTTTTATTAGCTTTAATTTTAAATTCAAAGCCCCACTCGTCACAAAGCGACAAGTGGATAACTGCCATAATTTTCTTTTCCATCGTTGCCATGGCGGCCACTGTCTATCCTCTCGGCTACGGTTTTGATCCTTTCATTCATCGCGCCACTGTCGCGCACATTGCCGAGTTTGGCACAATTACACCAAAACCTTTCTATTACATTGGCCAGTATGCGCTGGAACTTTTTGCCAATAAAATTTTCTTTTTACCGATAAAATTTGTTGATATTTGGCTGGTTCCTTTTCTGTCCGCAATTTTGATAACAGGCTCGGCTTGGATCGGTTTGTCAAAACTCAAATCAGATTCAAAACTGGGACTTCTGGCAATCTTTCTGTTGCCACTTGACGCTTTCATTACAACCACTCCCCAATCACTGGCATATGTCTTAACGGCGTGTTTGGTTTTTTTATCAATTCCAAGATTAATTAATGACAAAAGTATTCCGCCTTGGCTCTTAATTTTAATCGCGCTGACAACTATTGGCATTCATCCTCTAGCCGGCATTCCGGCTGCGATTTTTGTTGTTTTGATTTTTGTCAGAAATCATAGATGGTTATTGATTTTAGTCGCAATTTTTGGATCACTCTCGCTCCCGGCTGTCTTTGTTTTGCAAGCATCAAGTTCAGATTTAACAATCAACTTTTCGCTCACCGACTTGGCTTGGAATCAACTAAACTTAGGTTTTTTCTTTGCTAATAATTTTTCAACTTGGTTTGACGGGATGTATTTGATAATTGATAACTTACTTTGGATTTTGATAATTCTGGCAATCATCGGTTTCATTGTGGTCCGAAAAATGACCTCAATGACCTCAACCACCTCAATGATTTCCAACCACCTCAACCTCTTTCTAATCGCCGCGATAATTTGGATCATCAACTATCTGATTTTGACGCTGACGCTTGAGTTTGAATTTTTGATTGAGTACGAACGAACAAATTACGCCGATCGACTACTGATAATCACAATGATATTTTTGATTCCACACGCGATGATTGCGATTACGGAAATTTCAAAAATAATTAAAAACTCCAGAGCTTTATCTGTTTCGTTCATCACCATTCTTGCTTTGGCAGTGACCGCTCAAATCTATGGCGCCTATCCACGTCATGATAACTACGCCCGTTCGGCGGGCTTCAATGTTAGCGAAGATGATATCAGTGTCGCCTATGCGATCGAAAGCGCCGGCAAAGATCAAGACTTTATTGTTCTGGCAAATCAAGCGGTTTCATCAGTCGCCCTTCAGGAGTTTGGATTTAAAAAATATTACAACAATGACATTTTCTATTATCCGATTCCAACCGGCGGAGAACTTTATAACTATTTTTTGGAAATGGCAGACGATGAACCGACGCGAGAAACAATGATTTCTGCCATGGATTTAGCCGGCGTTGATTTAGGATTCTTTGTTGTAAATGATTATTGGTGGCAAGCAGATGTAATTATTGAGCACGCCAAAAACCAGGCAGATGATTGGTTTTCCGTCGGCGCTGGCGCAGTGACGGTGTTTATTTACGAGCGGTAATATGGAAGTAAATTCAAATACATTAAAAATAGACAGTAATCATAAAATCAAATTTTCTGGTAATATTTTTGATCACCACGGCTCTTATTCTTTTAATGCATACATAGATACAGGATGTACTTTTAATTTAGTGCTGAATCGAGAGTTGGCCGACGCTGTTTGTGCGGAAGTCGTATGCGAAGTTCTCGACATAAGTATTGGAGGTGGCTTAGAAAATAAAAGAGGCTTCATCAGAAAAGCAAACTTAAAGTTTGGACCACTTACTTTACGTGACTATGAATTTTTAGTCGTTGATGACAATAAAAGAAATTTGATCGGGATAAAATTCTTTCAAGATTCAAAGATGCTTCTTGTTATGGACTTCGCCTCTGGAAAAACAGACGGCTGTTTTATAACAACTAATCAAGATATAGCGAGAGCTATGGGGAAAACTGTTCACTTTTGTCTAGCGCACAATATGAACCCCCTAAATGGGATGTGCCATGCCAGATATGTGGTAATCCATCCCTTGATGAAATTCAAAAATCTAAGCAATAAAATCTGAACGAGTTTTGCTATTTCTAATTGAAATTCAATAAATCCTGAAAGGAATCGGCTATAAAGTCTGGCTATTTTTTTTAATGCTTCAACACTATTAAATCCCCAAGTGACAGCAACGCTGGAAATATCAGCTTTTTTTGCCGCTCTAATATCTCGAGTCTCGTCTCCGATAATCGCATCCTCTTTTTTCAAACCGTGTTTTTTTTAAAATCTTTTTCAAAACTGCATGTTTACCAAGAACATTTTTTCCAGAATAAATAAAATCAAATTCTTTTGTCAGATTGTTAACTTCTAAAAACCTCTCTACATTATCTTTTGAATTAGATGTCATTATTCCTAAACTGGCTCCGGAACTTTTTAATTTACGAATTACATCACTTAAACCATTATGCGGTTGTGCATCTGTGATCCCATCTTTGAGTTCTGTTCTGAACGCTAAAGCTAACTTAAACAGCTGTGTTTTTCGAACTTTATATCTTTTCATCAGTTCGCTAGCACCTAAACTTCTGATCAAGTCAAAATCATTATCTGGTATCTGCAAAGATCAGATTTCTGGAGCTACTTTATTATAAGCCTCAATAGAGATCCCAAAAGAATCCGCAATAGTCCCATCAAAATCAAAAATTAATGTCTTCATATCTATTTTTGAGCAATAACTTCCTTCAACTTTTCCATTAATCTATTCGTATAAGTCTCCAACTTATAAGGAGCAACGGATTTTTTGATTTCTTCGCGCATTTTTCCAAAACGATCTTTTTGATCATTCATTTGTTTCATCGCCCCAATTAAATCTTTTTCATCGCCCGGCTTAAACAAAAATCCATTCTTTCCATTTTCCACTAGTTCCCCTACTCCACCAATGTCAGCTGCTAACACTGGTATTCCTGCCTGCAAGGCCTCGTAAATCACTGTTGGTGAATTCTCATAACAAAGTGAAGGCACTACTAGTGCATCGGCAATTTCTAAGCAGTTTACAAGTTGCTCCACTGAAATATAACCTAAATAAGTTATGCGCTTATCATCTTTTATATGTTTTTTAATGTAAGGCAACTCTGTTCCTTCACCAGCTATAATTAGTTGTGAATCAATATTAAATTTTCTAAAAGCCGATAGTAGCATTTTGATTCCTTTATGATCTTCGAGCTGACCAACAAACAATAATCGAAGAGATCCTTGTGAGCGTTCTGATTTTTCAACCAAATCAAATTTTGGGGCTGGGTTTGGTATCATCTCTATTTTTGAATCCTTAAAAAACCCATACTTTTGATAAGCGTCTTGCAAAAACTTTGATGGAAAAATCACTAAATCTGGTTTTCCAAATGCCCATTTACAAACCTTTCTGTAAACTGCGTAAAATGGTTTGGTATAAAATGTAATGTTTTCTTCACCAGCCAAAAGCAAACCCGATGGATAAATTAATTGCAAATCATGTGCTACATGAACATGTGGAATATTTTCTTTTTGAATAAACTGAGGAATTCTAATTCCGATTCCTTTTAAATTATGTGTAATTACTATATCTGGTTTTTCTGACTGAATAATTCGCCCTACTTCATTTCCGCCACAAGTACAAAATGCGTCGATTATATGCCATAGTAATCTAACTGGCCACCAATATCTGTTATCCTGTAAAATAAAATATATATTTCTTGGATGAAATCTATAAACTCGTTCCTGCGTGCTAACATAAGTTGAAAGATCAGAAACCGGATTTTTTGGCATTCCGGTAATCACAAATACTTCATGGCCAGCATCAAGTAATGCCTCAACAGTTCTAACAACAACATATTCAGCACCACCGCGCTGGAATGGAGGGTAAAGATTTGTAACAATTCCGATTTTCATATCAACTAAACCTTACCGCCTTTATAAATCTGCTGCAACTTTTGTAAAATAATTTGTTTACTATACTTATCCACAGCCATTTTTCGCGCATTTTGGCCAAATTCTGAAATTTTGTCTTTATGCTGTACCAACCAAGTCAATGCCACCACTAGAGCCTGAGCGTCATTAACCGGAATTACTAAACCAGTTTTTTGATGCTCAACCAAAGTTCTTACTCCAGGTAAATCACTAACAACCGATGCCTTGCCAGATGCGGCTGCCTCTAGCGTTACCAAACCAAACGCTTCCGAACGATCAATTGCAGGTAAAATATGGATGTCGGCCGCGCGATAATAATCAGGTAAATCTTTATCAGACACCTTGCCTGTAAACAAAACTTTTTTTTCTAAATTTTTAGCTCGTGCCAAATCCTCAAACCTAACTTTAAGATTTCCATCTCCTACAATAATTAATTGCCAAGAATTATCAAGTCGTAATTTTGAACAAGCATTAAGCAAAATATCAACTCCTTTAAAATAATGAGCTTGATCCAAGGCACCAACAAATAAAAAAACTATTTGATTAATTGAAATTCCAAGTTTATTTCGACTTTCTATCTTTCCTTCTGAATGAAACTTTTCAGTATCAATCCAAAATGGCATTGATATTAAATTCTTATGTTTTAATTTTACAGAACGGGCGTAATCAAGCGAGCTTACCAAAACCGCTGAAGCGCGCCACATTACAAACCATTCCCACAGCTTGTGCACCAAAAATAAAAATCTTAAAAAACCACTTCCTTGATTTTTCATGTGATAGGTAATCACGAGTGGTGTTTTCCAAATTAATGATGCTAGCGCTATAAAATGATCACTGCCATAAAATGGAAAATGTAGATGAATAACATCATAACTGCGTAATTTCCAAAGAAAACTTGGAACAATCGCCGCATGGCCGTGCTTAAAAATTCCAGGGTATTTATCAGGAAAAAAAACATCAACTTCGTGCCCGGCAGCGCGAAAAGCCAATGTGTAATCCTCTGCCACCTTCCCCATACCTCCAGGGGCCGGCGGATAAATTGGTGTAACTTGAGCAATTTTCATATTTAATGTGGTCACTTAGTTACCACATTGGTCACTAAATGACCACGTTGTATCTGTTGCTTGTGCCCATTCCCTTAAAAAAGCCGTGTAATCATCCACTGATTCAAAATATTCATTTATAAACCCTTCATCAATGATTGGTAATTGCTGTTTTATACCCACATATGCCAAGTGACTTGACCATTGATTAGAATTCAAAATATTTAAAGCTTTCTCCCAATCACAAATCTTGCCCTGGCGCCATTCAGGCATTTCCTCATCTAGGACATTTAAATGAATATAACGCAGAATATGTTTAAAATAAGAATCGTGATCTATATGTCTCGCTTCAAATGTATCTTCAAATAAAGTTCCTTTTCTGTTATTTTTTTTATTAAACTTCTTTGAATAAACAGATCCTATTTTATGCATAAATTTCGAAATTCCATCATCAACTAACTGTTCAACGAACAAATGAAAATGGTTTTGACGCAGACAGAAACCCAATATGCGAATGAGTTTATCTTTATAAACTATATCAACATTAGAATTTGCCAGAAGTAAAGTATTTATTTCTTCATCACCCCTACGATTCTCATAATTCACATCATTAAATAAGTACATCATCTTATAAAATCTAAATAAATCCTGATCGTCTAAAAATATAGCGCGCCGATCTACTCCGCGATTGAATACATGATAATATTCATTTGTGATAAACTCAATATTCCTCATAATGTGGTCACTTAGTTACCAATGTGGTCACTAAGTGACCACATTCTGATCCATCCAATAATGTTAACGATCACTGGATAACACGCTGACTACCAATCAATATTCCTTTTCGCTAATTGCCAAATGCCCTCAATAACATCATTGATAATATTCATCAGTTGTAACTCTTTACCTTGATCTTCAACTCTACCAGACACAAACCTTAACCAATCCTTATCTTTAATAACCCTTAGGTGTTGTGCTCGCCTCCGCATTTTTTTTATTAACCTTAAATTTTTTGGTGACCAAAAAGAGATTAATGCCTTAAACTTTGCCTTGAGCCAACCACCCTTTAAAGCCATAAGCCAAACACCAATTTCAATCATCAGCAAAAGCGGAAAAAGTAGAACTAGAGTCCTAAACCTCATATACGACAAAAGAACTACATAACGATAGGTTTCAATCCACTGAAACATTTTCGAGTTTTTTCCAAACTTATAATCGTGAAAAGCTAAAGATTTTATGGATAATACATTTTTATATCCCGCGAATCGTAATCTCAGTCCAAGCTCTAAATCCTCGTGATACATGAAAAAACCTTTTTCCAAAAATCCAACTTTTTTAAGCGCGGCCAAACTATAAATAACAGCCGCGCCCGAGCAGTAAGCTATTTCTTCTTTATCTTGCACTTTAATATCTAAAATATTCTTACCGTTGTCACGCGCATAACCATAACCAGCTACATGGATTACTCCTCCGGTTGTGTTTACCGTGTTTTCATTATTCCAAAGCATAATCTGCGACTGAGACGAGCCAATGCTTTTATCTGATTCCATTACTTCTACTAATTCTGAAATTGTATTTGGATGTAATTTTAAATCTCCATTATTTAAAAAAACATAATCAAAACCATTTTCCAATGCCCATTTAATTCCCAAATTATTCCCACCGGCAAAGCCATGATTTATTCCGTCATCAATCATTATAACTTCTGGCAAATCAACTTCCTGTCTTGGCAAAATATTATCTTTTACAAAATCTTGAGAACCATCGCTACTTCCGTTTGGAATTATTAAAATTGCTATCCTATCAGCCGGATAATCTTGAACAACCCATGAATCAGCAACCTCCGGAATATAACGGAGGTTATTGTATGGAAGATAAATTATTGCAACTTTAGGTTTCATTATTTTTTTCTTTTTCTATTGCTATCTTTCTAGTTAAGTCCGTCATCTCTTGACGCATTCTTTCCAGCCTCACTAAAACTCGGTACATCGAGTAGGAAAGCACGACAATCGCAATATAGGCGATTAAGTCCGCTCCCTTTTCTACACCAACATAATCCGCAATAATGTCTGTTGCCTCTGGAAAAAGTGCAACCGCAATAACGATCAACCAAAATACAAACCAGATTAAAAACCAATACACGCTAACCTTCTGACTTCTGTACTGCCTAGAAACATGCAAAATACCAAATAATGAAAAGGCAATTAAGGCAATTTGAAAAATCATAAAAACTTACTTTTAATAACATCTTTAACAATTGCTATTGCTCCGATCGATGATTGTCCTTTTAGCAAGGTCTCTTCTGAATACTTTATCGTTACCGCTTTTTCAACATATCTCAGTTCTCTTTCTTTGATTAAATCAAGAATTTCCGAAGCGTGTGCCATGCGATCAAGTGTAATTTTAATTTCAGACGCAGCCTTGCGCGACAGAACTCTGAATCCATTGTGCGTATCTGTTACTTTTATTCCGGAAACTAATCTTGTAAAAATGATTCCTCCCTTTAAAATCAACCAACGAAATAATGGTATATTTGCTTTTTTATTTAAAAACCGCGATCCCAAAACAATATCTGACTCATCATTTAGAATTGGTTCAATCAACATTGGAATTTCCTCCGCGTCCATTTGCCCATCAGCATCAAAATGTATAATTATTTCTGCGTCTAAAATATTTAAGGCGTAATCTGTGCCCGTTTGCAAAGCCGCACCTTGACCGCGATTAATAACATGATGCAAAACAATCGCTCCGGCGTCTTTAGCTTCAGACAAAGTATTATCAGTGGAATGATCATCAACTACAACAACGCGATCAACAAACCGCGCTGCGTCTTTGATCGCAACTCTGACTCTCCCTTGTTCATTGTAGGCGGGAATAATCGCAACAATCATATTTGAATTATATCTAGCCACTAATCACTTCATTCCCCTATTAATAATATCTTATTTGCCTGAATGTAATCGATTGTTTTTCTTAAACCGTCATTAAGTCTGACAACAGGCATCCAACCCAACTGTTCTTTAGCTTTGGTGACATCTGGCAACCCGAGCTCAGTCAAAAATGGTAACTCTTCACCGGTAACTACTTTTGATGTTGATCCTGTCATTTCGATTATCTTGCCCGCAATATCCAAAAGTTTCAAGTCTTCGTTACTTCCTAGATTGATTGGTCCAATTCCTTTTTTGGCTGCCATTACCTTCTCAAGGCCGTCGACAATATCGGTCACATAAACCATTGATGTTCTAAAATCCGCCTTGCCATTTAATGTTAATTCTTCGTTATTAAGAGCATGAAGGATAAAATCAGGAACTTGATGTCCGTCAAAAAGTGGCATCCGTGGACCGTAAGTTCTAAAAATTCTGACAATTTTTGTATCAAGTCCAAAAACCTGACTGTATGTTTCAAACATTGTTTCGGCATATCGCTTACCTTCATCATAGCAAGAGCGCGGAGTCAAGTGGTCAACTATTCCTTTGTGATCCTCTGCAAAAGCTTCGACACCATCAGTTCTATTGCCATAAACTACAGAGCTAGATGTTAAAAGAATTTTTGATTTATATTTAACAGCAATATCTAAAACATTTCTCGTACCGACCGAATTTGTTAAAAGAGTTTTATATTTTAATTTATCAAAGTTTTTAATTGATGTTGGAGTAGCTAAATGATAAATTTCATTGATTCCAACAAATTTGATTTTGAATGGTTCGAGTTCCGGGAAGGATTCCAAATCAAACGGTTCGTTAATATCAATTTTTAAAAATTGAAAATCAGGATTGCGCAGGTATGGGTCAATGTTACGAACATTACTTGTACTAAAATCATCAATACAAATTACTCTGTTACCAGCTTTTAACAATGACTCGCATAAAAACGATCCAATAAAACCGGCGCCGCCGGTGACTAAAACAATTTTTTTCTCACTTGGCATAATTTTATAAATACTAAATCTTAAATAAGAAATCCGAAACAATTACTAACTCCGAAATAACAAATTAAATTTCAAATTTATAATTTCTGATTTGTTTAGAATTTCTGATTTCATATTTCTAATTTGTTAAATCTTCTCGTCTCTTCATTATAGACTTATCTACCGTCTCTGACGAGCTCATTGGCTCTCCTTGGCTAAATTTAGCAAAAAAAGTTGGCTCAATGTCAATTACATAGTCAGCCCAGTCGTTGCCGTAAAGAGCGATTGCCGTCTGTTCGTCTGGAATGGCGCGCAAGAGTGGTGAAAACTCGTCACTTGAGTTTTCCGCCAAAGCGTAAACCTGAGGATCGCTTTGAATCTTAACCAGCACTACCCCGGCCTTAGGTAACATCAATCCCGAAAGGCTCCAGGCGCTTAAATCTTGGTCTTGAACATTGGCTATCTCCTCAAAACTATCAAACCAAGTAAAGTATGCGGCACTACTTATAAAAGCTCGTCGACCTTCACCGGTTACATAATAAACACTTGCAAACGATGGCGCCTTAACTGAATATTCTAAATCTGATGTAGTGCTAGAATTATCACCTACATCTGGATTGTCAGTTTCTGTAGTTTGATCAACAAAATTTCTTGCTATTGTAAGGGCTTGGGAAATATTCAATCTCCCCGCTCCGAACTCACCTGTGTATTCAGAATCTAGGCTAACCGGGTCAACTGATAATTTTAAAGCGTTTCTTACTTGAGTTGGAGTGAGATTTGGATACTGCGAAAGTAAAATACCGGCAGCACCCGCTACCATTGGTGAGGCCATGGATGTACCAGACCAACCACCGACATATTTATCATCATACCCATCCGATGGATTAAAATAACTAACGCCATATATATCTTCTCCCGGCGCCGATAAATCAGTACAAGTTGAACCGTAATTTGAAAAAACTGAACGCTTGTCACTTTTTCCAAGCGAGGCCACGCCTATTACCCAATCATCGTTGCCATCACTTGATTTGTAGCAGGCTGGAAAGACTGGATAATTATCAACATCTTCGCCTTCATTACCAAGAGCTGACACAATCACCACGCCTTGTTCGTAAGCGAATTTTACAGCATTGCGTAAAATTGGATCATTGACATTTCCAGTAAAACTCATGTTAATTACATCCGCTCCGTTGTCGACCGCATAGTAAACCGCTTGTGCTACCGTATTTGCATCTCCTGAGCCGACAGCATCCAAAATCCTGACTGACATGATACTAATGTTCCAATTAATTCCGGAAACACCAATCTTATTATCACCACCGGCACCAACAATACCAGCGATTAATGAACCATGATTAACTGCTTCGCTTGATGCTTCGAGACCCGTATCCGGTGTTGGTGAATTATCATCATTAATAAAGTCCCAGCCAAAAATATCATCAACATAACCATTACTATCATCGTCAATAGAGTTTCGAGAAATTTCTCCAGTATTTTTCCAAAGATTATTAACCAAATCAGGGTGGTCTAAATCAACACCGGTATCTAAAACTGCAATTATAATTTCATTTGAACCTGTCTGCGTGTCCCAAGCATTGGGCGCACCTATTTGCTCCAGATACCATTGCTGATCGTAAAACGCGTCGTTTGGCACTTCCGCAAAAACAAAAGTCGGCATTGAAACAAGCACCAATACCGCTATTGTTTTTATAAATATTTTTTTATTCCTCCGCATTTGATTATTCTGTACAAGCAGTTTTAGTTGATTCAATATCCGCTTTCAAGTTGTCAATAATATCTTGAGACTCAGTTGCATTCATCGAGATAGCCAAAGCAATTTTATAATAATCAACTGCTCGCTCACAATCATTATTTCTAATGTACCACTTAGCTAGAGAAACCATATTCCATTGACTCTGACCATTTATTTCAACATTGGCTTCAAGTAATTCAAAAATTCTATCATTTTTTTCCTCTGGCCAAACATCTTGATATAAATCGATAACATCTCGGTAATACTCTTCAAATTGAGGATCAAGTTCTAAGGCTTTCAAATATGCTGCCTCTGCAGTTTCGTAATCTTCCATTTTCTTTAGAATATTTCCATAATTATTCCAAGCAACCGGGTTGATACTGTGATATTCGAAATATTTTTCGTACAGTTCTCTGGCCTGAACTAAATCACCGAGATAGTAGGCATTTGTCGCAGCTAAACCAAATAAGTTAAGATCCGGCTTTTCACCCACAGACTCACTGGCGTTTATTGCTGCCAACCAAGTAGCTAATTCCGTCTGTAACAAATTAACCGTTTCCTCGTCTGATTGAACTTCTATACTGGTAACAAGTCCTCGATACGGATTTGTTTTTTTATCTATACCGTAAACCGCTACCACAATTATTACTAGAATTGCCAAAGTAAAAGTAAGAGTTGCTAATTTCATATGTGAATATTTTAGCGTAAATACAAGCCGTTTGCAAGCAGACGGTGGTCACTAAGTGACCACCGTCTGACACAAAACCCCCGCTTTCGCGGGGGTTTTGCTTGTCCCGAAGGACATTTTGTTCAAATCAAGCTAAAGCTAGATTAGAACTGGATTGTGTTACCTGAGACAGGCAAGCTGTCAACAAGGTATGAACC
>PFJC01000019.1 GCA_002782865.1 Candidatus Uhrbacteria bacterium CG_4_10_14_3_um_filter_41_21 | reverse complement strand
GTTGAAATAAAAAATTCCGCGATTGCCACAACGCTAAAAATGGTTTGGCGATTTATGTGGGAGGCGAGTAAGGTTTAATTGAGATAACATTTCATCTAATCTTTTTAACAACCCAAATCTTTTCAATCACCTCAATATCCTCAACCACCTTAATGACCTCAATGACTTCAATCACTTCAATGACCTCAGACCCTAATAATGATACTCCTTCCCCCGAATAATCGTCATAGCGCGGTAAAGTTGTTCAAGGAAAAATAAATGAGCCAAGTCGTGCGTGGTTGTCATTGGCGAAAGCGAGAGCCGTAAATCAGACGCTTTTTTTGTTTGGTCGCTTAATCCTTTGGCATCACTCAGGATAACTGTCAGATGTTGTCCGCCATCTTCAAAATCAGAAATTAGTTTGGCAAATTCGTGTGAACTCATTGTCTTTCCAGCCTCATCAAGCACAATGACAAAGTCACCGTCCGGCACTTGAGCTTTGATTTTGGATTCATCGGCAACTACTATGTGCGAAAACTTAACATAAGGACTCATCTGTTTGTGGAATTTATCCGCTATTTCGGAAAAGGCACCTTTAGGCAAATCACCCAATGAAATAAAGGTTAAATAGAGCATAGATTGGTTGTTAATATCACCTTTATAACATGCTTGACAGCATTTCGACCATATTGTACAATCTTCGAGCAATAAAAAACTGCAAACTACGCTTGTCTCTAAACGGCAATGGGTCGATGAGACTTCAGCGAGTACGTAAAGGAATATCGTTCGGGAAACGTATTCAATAACTGAAAAACTAGTGTAGCGGGCAGTTATTTTTATTAGCGTGATCATTCACAATTTATAATTTCAATTAGACAAACAAAGCGCTAGAAAAATTTTTCTAGCAAAATCTAGATAACAATAATGAGTGGAGAGCACTCAAGAGTATACGGAGGATGGCTTGACAAAACATGCTGATGAAGGACGTAGTAATCTGCGATAAGCTTCGGTGAGGTGATAAACAACCTTTGACCCGAAGATCTCCGAATGGGGAAACCCGATTGGGGGAATGCCCAATCACTGTGCACTGAATACATAGGTGTACGGAAGGCACCCAGGGAAGTGAAACATCTCAGTACCTGGAGGAAAAGAAAAGAAGGATCAACTATCTCAGCTATTAGCTTTTAGCTTATAGCTTTTAGGGCGACCTATAAGCTAGTAGCTATCAGCTATAAGCTGAGACAATAGTTGTTCTCATTCCCAGAGTAGTGGCGAGCGAAATGGGAACAGCCCAAACCTATTAAGTGAAGTCCGCTGAAATTTCTCTTCAGAGAGGTGTAGGCGAAACGAAAGATATCAGTCGTTGCTTAGTAGGTGTTGTAAGCACATATGTCCATGTCTGATAGCATGGGAAGTGATATTCGTCTTTTAGTGAAATCTACTGGGAAGTAGAACCATAGAAGGTGATAGTCCTGTACGCGAAAAAAGTTCGAGTACGCTTGATATGTTTGCTTGAGTACGGCGGAACACGTGAAATTCTGTCGGAATCTGCCGCGACTATGCGGTAAGGCTAAATACATGTTTTGATCGATAGTGAAGAGTACCGTGAGGGAAAGCTTAAAAGAACCCCGAGAGGGGAGTGAAATAGCATCTGAAACCGTATACTTACAAGGAGTCGGAGCCCCGCACCTTTCCTAAGATGGATTGGTCGGATAAAGAAAAGTGGAGTCGCTAGACGACTTCGCCTTTCGACGTGTCGGTCTCAACATATTATGTTGGGAAAGGTGCGGGGTGACGGCGTTCCTATTGAAGAATGAGCCAACGAGTCTGTGTGTGTTGCAGGTTAAGTCCTAAGGGACGGAGCCAGAGTGAAAGCGAGCCTTAACGGGCGTTAGTAGCATACATAGGACCCGAAACCGGGTGACCTAACCATGGCCAGGGTGAAGCGGGTGTAACAGCCCGTGGAGGCCCGAACCCACGCACCGTGCAAAATGCGGGGATGAGCTGTGGTTAGCGGAGAAATTCCAATCGAACTCGGTAATAGCTGGTTCTCCTCGAGATATGTTTAGGCATAGCGTCAGTTAATAGCGTGTTGGGGGTAGAGCACTGATTGGGGTTGGCGTCTTCGGATAGCCACCCTAGCCAAACTCCGAATACTAACACGTGTTCCTGGCAGTCAGACCATGGGGGCGAAGCTCCATTGGTCGAAAGGGAAACAGCCCAGATCTCAAGCTAAGGTCCCTAAATCACTACTAAGTGTAAAAGGTGGTGAGGAAACTTATACAACCAGGAGGTTGGCTTAGAAGCAGCCATCCTTTAAAGATAGCGTAACAGCTCACTGGTCAAGTTTCCTTGCGCCGAAAATATACCGGGGCTAAGTAGTGTACCGAAGCTGAGGGTGTAATGATTCTTCGGAGTCATTACGCGGTAGAGGAGCGTTTCTATTGCGATGAAGTCGTACCGTAAGGTGCGGTGGAGCGATAGGAAGTGAGAATGTTGGCATGAGTAGCAAAAAGACAGGTGAGAATCCTGTCCGCCGAAAATCTAAGGTTTCCACAGCAACGAGAATCGACTGTGGGTTAGTCGGGAGCTAAGGCGAGGCCGAAAGGCGTAGTCGATGCACAGCAGGCTAATATTCCTGCACCACGTTATTTTTCCGATGGGGGGACGTTTGTTTTATCTTCCTGTGTCCTATGGCTATGACACTGGGGGCTCGAAGTTGATGGGTAGGCAAATCCGCTCGTCATAAGACTTTGAGTCATCGCAATCCCGCTTCGGCGGGAGAGAGGAAGTGAGAACGAACCAAGAAAATCCTCTAGGGTTAAGGATAACGTGCCCGTACTAAAACCGACACAGGTAGATAGGTGTTAAAGCACTAAGGCGTACGAGAGAAACATTGTTAGGGAACTCGGCAAAACAGCGGCCGTAACTTCGGGATAAGGCCTGGTTTTCTCCGGGAGGAGAAGACCCACAGCTAAGGATTGCAAGCGACTGTTTATCAAAAACATAGCTCCCTGCTAAATCGCAAGATGATGTATAGGGGGTGATGCCTGGCCAGTGTCCGAACGTTAAAGAAGTTGGTTAGTCCTTCGGGGCGAAGCTGACGACTGAAGCGCGGATGAACGCCGGCCGTAACTATAACGGTCCTAAGGTAGCGAAATTCCTTGTCGGGTGAGTTCCGACCTGCACGAATGGCATAACGACTTGCAAACTGTCCCAACAATGTACTCGGCGAAATTGCGAGGGGAGTGAAGATGCTCTCTACGCACAGTTGGACGAAAAGACCCCGTGAAGCTTTACTATAGCTTGCTATTGGGTTCATGTTTCACATGTTCAGTATAGGTGGGAGCCTTCGGGCGCCAGTGAGATACCACCCTTGTGTTGTGTGAATTCTAACCGGAGACCATGAATCTGGTTTCTAGAACAGTAGCTGGTAGGTAGTTTGACTGGGGCGGTAGCCTCCTAAAAAGTAACGGAGGCGTTTACAAAGGTTCTCTTAGCCCGGATGGAAATCGGGCTGAATGTGCAAGCGCATAAGAGAGCTTTACTGCAAGGCTGACACGCCGAGCAGTTGCGAAAGCAGAAGCTAGTGATCCGACCGTTCGATATAGGACGGCGGAAGCTCATCGGATAAAAGCTACTCCGGGGATAACAGGCTAGTCTTGCCCAAGCGTCCACAGCGACGGCAAGGTTCGGCACCTCGATGTCGGCTCATCGCATCCTGGGGGTGAAGAAGCTCCCAAGGGTTAGGCTGTTCGCCTATTAAAGCGGTACGCGAGCTGGGTTCAGAACGTCGTGAGACAGTTCGGTCTCCTATCCACTGCGCGCGTTGAAGATTGAAAGGACTCATCCCTAGTACGAGAGGACCGGGATGAACTGACCTCTGGTGTACCAGTTGTCGCGCCCGCGGCATTGCTGGGTAGCTACGTCGGGTTCGGATAACCGCTGAAAGCATCTAAGCGGGAAGTCGACCTTAAGATTAATCTTCGTTTGAGACACCTGAGAGACTATCAGGTTGATAGGCACTAGGTATAAGCTTGGTAACAAGTTAAGCCGAGGTGTACTAATAAGTCGAAGCTCTCCACTCATTATTGAGATCTAGAAAATGTCTGAAATCACATCGTCTGCGTTGTTGTCGCTCCGGTGCTCGACGCTGTACTTATCAGTACAGCTTACTGCGCTCCTCGCGACGCCTAGCAACCGATGCAATTTCAAACATTTTCTCTAGCGTCTTGATTGAATAAAAATATTTATTGTTCTGGTGATACTTCCTGTTGGGATACACCCGTTCCCTTCCCGAACCCCGAACCAGAACAAAAAAATAAATTGAGTTGATTGATTCCGGTGCAATTTCCTGCAGGGTCACACCCGTTCCCTTCCCGAACACGGAAGTTAAGCCTGTAGGGCCAATGGTAGTGCATACGCGCGAGAGTAGGTGTGTGCCGGAATCAATACACTCAATTTTTTTGTTCGGTTCGGGGCAAAGCACGGAAGCCTGCCACGAAGTTAAACGAAAGTTTATACTTCGTGGTTAAGCCAGCAGGGCCGATGCCCAAGCGAGTGAGGAGACAGATAAAGTTTACTTTTCTGTTTCCGAGCGAGCGCAGGTCATCTGGAGGCGTAGCCGACAGATGGTAGTGCATACGCGCGAGAGTAGGTGGTCGCCAGCCTGCCCCGCACCCAAAGTGGTGCCGGGGAACAATGAATATTTTTTTGTTTTAAAAAAACAGGACGCCGCTGTCCTGGTGAGGATCAGCGGCGGAAGCGGGGAACGAGGCTTTGGAAGCCGAACGGATTCAGTGAGTGGAAATCTGTCTCAAATACAATGAAATGCAGGTGATCACGATCAGTCCACCCTGACTTGCCTACGGTAGCGATCTGCTGTCCCTGGTTTACGCGCATTCCAACTCGCAGACCCTGCACCCTGATCGACCCAGCTTCCAAGTGACAGTACTGGGTGGTCTCTACCATAGCTTTCCCTTGCGGGGTGGTACCGATATCATGGGCAATACTCATGAAGTTGAGGTCGTCACGGAAGGTTTCGTTATCACCCCATTGAGTGTTTTGATCCACCGCCTCCACGATGATGCCATCTTGGGCAGCGAATACAGGTGTTCCATCAGGAATGAGGAAGTCGATGGCATTAACGAATGGCCCTATGTGTGATTCCGGACTTTTTGCACACCAGAACCCATCCAGTTCGTACAGCTCGTTTTTAGGAATTCCATCGATGAGAGTGTACGGTGCTCGCTCTTCATCCACGATGTGGTTTTCAGCGGCTTTTTTCCAGAATGTCCTCCAACGTTTGCCTAGTTGTTGCACTCTTGGGAGTGGATATTGGTATGTCAGTACGGACTCTACTACTTGGTACCACATGGGCAGGGCAGAAAGCCTTCGAAATTCATCCATATCCATGGCTTGATAACTCCTTCGAAGAATTGTATATTGGACGATCCCGTTCATAGAATTAGCGAGTTCAGTATAGAAAGTTAATCGTTTTCTTGCAAAAAGAATGTCTTCTGCTGTAGAATAGTCTTCTACAATACAAGACCTTATTTAATAAGTAATTTTACGAGATGAGTTACTTGCAGAATATTATTCTATGAAATCATTAAAGCTAGGGCTGGAAAGTTTACAATTATCAGATAATGCAAGACAACTGTATATGTTGAGTTTTGAAGTCGGCCGATCAACGATTGGAAAACTTGCATCAGCGTTGTCTATGGATCGGTCATCAGCGTATCTTGCTGTTGAACAATTAAAAGATGCGGGATTGATGAAGGAAGATGTAACAGATGGAGTTAAGCGGGTAATCGCAAGTCCGCCAGACATTGTAGAACGTTTGTTGAAAAAACGCGCCGAAGCATTTATAGGTTTTGCCGAGGAGATTCATAAGGATGAAGGTGAGTTGTTGGCTAGCTACCAAGCAAAGGATCGGCGAGTGGTTTTGGAGTCATTTTCTGGAAGAAAGTCCTTGCGAAGAATCACTCAGGATATTTTATTAAGTTCAGATAAGGAGGTTCGTATTTTCACAAATCAAAATGCCGAGCGAAAAGTATTTTCCGCCAGTGAGCATGACAATTTCATTCTTGAAAGAGTACGCAAGGGCATTAAAGCGTATGTTTTAGCTTCTGATACCAGCGGCGCGAAATTATTGCAAAAATATGATCGGCGGGAGTTGAGACAGACAAAGATTGTAAAGGAGCTCAAGCCTATAAAGAACGAAACTTATATCTACGCTGACAAAGTAGCTGTTTTAGGTTTTTCTGATACTATTTTTGGTTTTATTGTGCAGGACAAGGAGTTTGCACAGCTACAGAAGATTCTTTTCGATCGTTTCTTCTCATCTTAAATGATCGCCAGCCCGCCCCGCACCCAAGGTGGTGCCGGGGAACAATGCGGATTTTTAAAAGATTGATGATTGTAATAAAAGCACCCGTTTAGGCGGGTGTTTTTGATTTCTGTTATAATCTTTTTGTATGAAAAGAATTATCGCTCTATTCGTAGTCGTTGGTGTGGTTGTTCTTTTTTTTATTCCCAATTTAATTATAACTTTAATTAATGAGCCACGTGTTGTCGATAGCATTTCGGATATAGAAGTGTCAGACGTTGCGGTGATATTAGGTGCTGGAGTAACCGAAGACAGGCAACCGACTCCTTTATTAGTAGAAAGATTAGAGGCGGGTATTTTGTTATATGAAAATGAATTGGTAGAATTTTTAGTTGTTTCAAATACGTTTGTAGCTTCGGAGGTTATGCAGGATTACTTGATTGATAGTGGCGTTGCAAAAGAGGATATTATTTTTGATGGTGATGCCGTCATCACGACGGATTCTTGTGATTTTATTCAGAATAACTATCAGAATTCGTCAGTAATATTGATAACTCAGAAATTTCACGCAGCGAGGTCGTTATATCAATGTGATAAGTATGAAATCGACTCGATCGTTTTCCCAGCGGAATTATCAAATAGTATAGATAGGTCAAAAACGCCTTTTTTGCAAAAATACTCAATTAGGTTTTATAGATCTATCAGAGAATCGGCTATGGATTGGTTGGTTGTTCTTAGTATTTACGAATAGAGTTGGAAATTGACAAAAACCCCTAATTTTCGTATATTTTTAGCATATGAAAAATACATTTTCAGTAAAGTTGCTGGCCGTTTTGACGGTTTTTTCTTTTTTATTACCGATTAGTTCATTTGCCTCCGGTTGGGGTGCGATTGAGCATCCACCGGTATCTGACTGGCGTGCCGGAGAATTCGATGTCAATGTCGGTTACGCGGTCGGCCGTGGGGGATCAGTTTTCAAGACAGTTGACCGTGGTCTAAGTTGGTACGGTGCCACCGGTTACGCGACTTTGGGTAGTTACATCAACAAGCCGATCGATTTTACTGACTTAGTCGTATTTGATGAAAATCATCTCGTTGCTACTGGAGTTTATTCAAATGACATTTCATATACTTATCAAGAGGGTGATAGCGTCTTTGTATATTCTGCGGACGGAGGTTTAACTTGGCAGTCAAGTTCGTATGGCGCTTATCACAGCTCTGTTGTTGTCGCTGAGAGTGCTTTTGACGGTTTTATTGAATTTTACGCAATGGTCAAGACCGGAGACAAAAGCGCGGTGGCGGTTGGTCAAGAGGGATTTGTGGTGGTCACCAATGATCGCGGTCAGACATGGACAAAAGTTGATTCTTCAACCAATAATGATTTGGTCGATGTGGATGCCTATGATGGTTTGGTGATCGCGGTCGGTGATGAAGGCACTGCAATTATGTCAAAAGATGGAGGTATGACTTGGTCTAAACTCGATTCATTAAGTGAAGATATTTTGACAATCGATATTGTTGACGACTCGTTTATATTCTATGTCGTTGCAACGGAAGACAAAATTTATCGTCGAACATTGTCTGACTTTTTCTCTCAATGGGTGGAAGTAGCTGATTTACAAGATCAATTTGCTATTGATGTTTACCAATATTGGGAGGAAGAAATTACCATCGTTGATATTGATTTTTACAACTATTACAATGGCGTGATTTCAACAAATTTCAGTGAGTCGTATTTAACAGATGATGGCGGTAAGAACTGGGAGTTGGCAAATTTCTATGCATTGGATGCGTCAAAACCTTGGTATGCGGATGATAAGATTTATGATTTGCATTATGACGGGTCCGGTGATCTTTATGGTTTTGGATTAAGTGATCTATATACTGACGGAAGAAATAATAACGGCGCTTTTTACAAATATAATTTTGCAGACGGCGCTTTGATAAAAATGCATTGCGCTGGTGATGAGGCGGTTGATGATCCCTGTAAGGCGGTTTACTATTTGGATGCTGAAGGAATGCGCCACCCATTTATGAACGAAAGTTCGTTTTTCGGTTGGTATGATGATTTTTCCGATGTGATCGAGGTCGATGATGATTATATGGCCGAGCTCGAGCTCGGGGACGCTGTTCCATATCGTCCGGGCGCGCAGTTTATCAAGTTTAATACGGCAAATGCCATTTATGCGGTTAGTGAAACAGGCGCTTTGAGAAGAATCGCCAACGAGGCGGTTGCGCAAGCATTGGAGTCTCCAGCCGGATCACAATATGGATCTGATTGGACAAATAATATTGTATTGGTTAGTGATGCCTTTTTCGGCCACTTTGATTATGGATTTGTGATTGATTCTTCCGCTGATTATTCTGCCAAAGATGCCTATGAAGCCGTCTCAAATTTGGATGAAATGTACTAAATCGATGCGGAAAAGCGCCTGCCTGCAGGCAGGCGCTTTTGATTGACAAAAACCCCTAATTTTCGTATAGTTTTGCTAATTAAAACCCAATTATGAGTACACGAATAATCATTTTGGCAGCAGGAAAGGGAAAAAGAATGGGGTCAGATATTCCAAAACCATTGGTAGAAATTGCCGGCCGACCGATGGTGAGGCATTTACTCGACAGTGTTGCTGATAGTGAGATTGATGAGAGACCAATTATAGTTGTTGCTCCTGATAATTTGACTCAATTTAATGAAATTTGTAGCGATAGAGACTGTGACTATACGGTCCAAGATGAACAACTTGGAACCGGCCACGCTGTAATGTCAGCTCGCGACGCTGCCAGTACTGCCGAAAATATCCTGGTGCTTTACGGGGATCATCCCTTTATTTCTGCCGAGACAATTCATGAATTAAATGATTTGCACGAATCGGAAGATTCGATGATCTCGATGATTACAACTAAAGTACCAAACTTCAAAGGCAAGTATAAAAATTTTGAAAGATGGGGACGGATAATCCGCGACGACACTCACAGGATTATAGCTATTCGGGAAGCTAAAGATGCGACCGAAGAAGAACTAGCAATTACAGAAATAAATCCGGCGTTATTTGCCTTTAATGCTGAGTGGTTGTGGGAGCATTTGCCGGAAATCAAAAATAAAAATGCCAGCAAAGAGTATTATTTAACTGATTTAATCGAGATCGCAATTGAGGAAGGGCATGATATTGTAACTGCTACCGCTGAACCGTTTGAAGTGGTTGGTGTGAATACGAGAGAGGAGCTGGAAGCTGCCGAAGAATTATTGGGATAATGAGAAAAGAGCCTTGGTTACCACCAGGGCTCTTATTTGTTTCCAAATGCGAACGACGTCACCGTAGTGACGTCGTCAAGTTTTGTCGGGAAAGCACTGATGAGATCGTCGTGGTCAGAGCAACGGAACAATGTATTCGAGGACTTCCTCGATCGTCGTTTGGTTGTCCCGGCCCAGATCTATGGCAACGAGTGTGTTGCAGAACTTCTCGACACGAGCAGGGTCGGCATCCCTCCCTCCCTTTACGCTTGGTTTCTTCATGCGGTCTCGCCATTCGATGGCGAGAGTATCTCTGTTATACGTCTCTGCGATATAAACGCCGCTCAGCGTGTAGATTTCATCATCCTCGACACTGTAGCTGAGCCCGAGGACGGTTGTGAGGCCTCGAACTGTGAACTCGATCTCGCCGGCGAAGGTCTCATCCCCAGGCTCACCGCTCAGAGTGGGAGCAAGGGGAAATTTGACCTTGATGTTGGGGTACTTGCTCACATAGGCGGTGATGGTCTGAACGATTGCACGCCACTTGGCGGATTGTCTTTTTTCCATGTACTTCTCCCTGAGAACGAGGACAGACAATAATTATCATGGTAGATGTTTTTTGTCAATCTTATTTATATCCTGTAACATTTTATTTGTATGCGAATAATCACTGACTGGCACTTGCACTCGCGGTTTTCCAGAGCCTGCTCAAAAGAGCTGACACTGGAGAATAATGCTTTGTGGTGTGAGAAAAAGGGCGTTAATGTTTTGGGCACGGCTGATTTTACGCATCCAAAATGGTTTGCGGAAATCAAAGAAAAGTTAGTTGAGGCTGAGCAGGGAATGTATAGCCTGAAGTCGGGTGCGCACGATAGTATGCGCTATATGCTAACGACTGAGCTCAGTCAGATCTATCGCAAAAATGATCGAACGCGTCGAATTCACAATATCGTAATGGCGCCGTCGATAGAGTCGGTGGAAAAAATCAACTCTTGGATGACAGACCGGGGTTTTAATCTTAAATCAGACGGTCGGCCGATTTTAGGAATTGACTCTGAAGAACTTTATAAAAATCTCAAAGATCTCGATGAAAAAATAATTATGATTCCAGCTCACGCCTGGACGCCGTGGTTTTCAATCTTTGGCTCAAAGTCTGGGTTCGATACGATTGAAGAATGTTTTGGAGAGATGTCAGAGTTTATTTATGCGATTGAGACTGGACTATCATCAGATCCATTAATGAACCGATCTTTATCTGCGCTTGATAATGTAATGTTGATTTCAAACTCGGATGCGCATAGTCCGCGCAACTTTGGCCGCGAGGCGAATGTATTTGAGCTCGAATCTGACGAAATTTATTACGACGAGTTCATCAGAATTTTAAAAGAAAAAGATGTTTCAAAGTTTAAATATACAATTGAGTTTCATCCGGAAGAAGGAAAGTATCATGCCGATGGTTGTGCGAATTGTAAGTTTTGGTGCTTGCCAGCCGAAACAAAAAAGCTAGGTGGCAGATGTAAAGTTTGTAAAAAGTTAATGACGGTAGGCGTGCTTTCACGCGTATCAGATTTGGGTGACAGGAAAATAAGCAAAATACCTGTTAATCATGTTCCATTTAAATCAATCGTGCCACTGCAAGAGGTGATTGCGGAATCCTATGGAGTAAAATCAACAGCAAGTAAAAAAGTTCAGGTGATGTATGAAAAGATGATTGCAGAAATAGGAACTGAGTTTGAGATTTTATTAGATCGCTCGATTGCTGATATTGAACAGAGTTCAGGCCAAGCAGTTGCCGAAGCGATTAGGCGAATGCGAGCTGGTGAGATGAATATTCGACCAGGCTACGACGGGATCTTTGGAGATGTCAAGATCTTTTCAGAATCTGATCCACCGCCTGCGATAAGGCAGGACAGATTGATATAAAAAATTTTTGGTGAGCGAAGAAAATTTGATGACTGGCTAGGAAGAAATCGAGCACCGACGAGCCGTACTGAATAGGTACGGTGAGGAGAGCGCAGATTTTCTGACAACGACAGGCGCAAATTTTCAAAGCGAACAATAAAATAAAATCCCCGCACGTCATCTTGATGAGTAACCTCCTCAAGGAACGGTGGGAATTTTTTAAAAAAAATTTATTTCTTTTTCTTTGTAGCTTTTCTTTTTTTAGGAGCAGCTTTGCGCTTTTTAGAAGCAGCTTTCTTTTTTGGAGCAGCTTTTCGTTTAGCAGGCTTTCGCTTTGCTACTTTTCGCTTTGCTGGTTTCTTAGCGACTTTTCGCTTAGGAGCAGCTTTTCGTTTAGCTGGTTTTCTTTTCTTAGCAGGCATGTAAATTCACCCCCTTTCATTTTTTGTGTCATCTGTGAAAATTTTGTTCGACCCGTGAAAAATTTCACACAAAAATATTTTTTTCAAAGACGCATAATTTATTTATTACATTACGAGCACGTGCCCTTCACAATGTAACAAATGAAACTAAAAAAAGTTTCTTTGTAAATTATATCCTTGTTTTGCATAAAAGAAAATAAAAAAGCAAAAAGTTATTAACAATTTTGTTTTTTTATTTCTAATTTACAACTTCAACTGTTGCACCGATGTTTGCCCAGTTGTAAATCCATTCTGAATTTTCGTAACTTATATTCACGCAACCGTGACTCATTTTATTCCCAAAGTTATTGTGCCAGTATGCGTAATGAAGATAAAAATGATTTCTGAATCTCAAATTATATTTAACATCTGGTAAGGAATAATTTCTCGCATCACCTTCGCCGTAGTACCAACTATAATCGTGCCAGAGAAATTTGTCAGTTATAGTTGTAATCCCAAGTGGGGTTGGATAATATGTTACCCCGGTCGAAACTAAAAATGATTTCACTAAAGAGTGGTTTTGATAAATGCGCAATGTTTGATCGGTGATATCAACGAGAATGTATTGATCTTCGTCACTTCCAGCAACTTGTGGTTCAGTTGTGCCGATCACTAAAATAATATTATTGTTTTCTGAAATCGCATCAATAACAAGTCCTCGATCGCGCCCATCATCAAAAAGTTGTTGTTCATCAAAGATGTTCATGTATTTGCTGGAATTCCCGCCGCGCATACTAACGCCCACTCCATATCCTGGAAAACTTGAATAGTCATATGAAAAAACATCAAGTCCGTTTTTGTAAGATTCTTCTGTAAAAACTTCAACTCCCGCCATATATTTTAGACTACTACCAAGTGACTCAAGCGATGTCACATAGGTTGTATCATATCCAGCTCGGGCAACATAAATGTCATCGTCGCCATCACCATCAAAGTCACTTGTTGTAACTCGAGCGCCAAAATTATCATATTGCCCGCCACCGGAAAATTTTTCCATTATCATTGTTCCGTCTGTTTCAAAAACTTTTATATGCGGTCCGCCTGTTATCCCGGGCGCTGTCACTATTTCGCCAACACCATCGCCGTCAACATCTCCGCAAGCTATATCAACGCCACCACGGAAATCTTTGTCATAGGCAAAAAATTGTCCTAGTACTTCGCCGGTGTTTGAAAAGATTCGGACATGCGGTCCGCCGGTAAACCCAGCGCCTGTAATAATTTCAGCTATCCCGTCACCGGTAACATCACAAACATCAACATTTATTCCGCCCATAAATGTTTGTGCATAAGCATAGAAATCTGCAATTTTTGTACCGTCCTGACGAAATACATTGACACTCGGTGGCAGACCAACACCAGCGCCGACGATTATTTCTTGGGTGCCATCTGTTCCAAGATCATAAGCAGATAAATCCATCGATCCACGGTAATCCTCTCCAAAAGGGGAGAAAGACGAAAGGATGTTATCGTCACTATCAATTAAATAAATTCTGGTTTGGTCTGATTCGTCTTGAGCTGCAAATGCCATAACCGGCATTAGAATAAACAAGCTAGAAAGCAGGAATAGTCTTTTCATACCAGTACATTGTAGCAGATCGTTGACATATTTGCAGGAATTTTATACTATATCGGCACATTGTTAAGGGCATGTAGCTTCCGCCTTCGTCTTGCAGACTTCGGTGGACAGGCAGCTGGTAAATTTCGCCAGCTTCGCTACAGGCTAAGCTAAAGAAATAAGGGCCTGTAGCTCAGCTGGCTAGAGCACCTGCTTTGCAAGCAGGGGGTCAAGGGTTCGAATCCCTTCAGGTCCACCATTCCGAATTTGTTA
>PFJC01000002.1 GCA_002782865.1 Candidatus Uhrbacteria bacterium CG_4_10_14_3_um_filter_41_21 | reverse complement strand
ACGTTTTTGGATTTGTTGGAACACTCCCAGAGACATGGGTTGAAGCCGACTTCACGCAAAAACAGCAGTTGCAGAGTTTGATTTTCCCAGAAAAACCCGTCTACACCTATTCAGGATTTGAAACACCTGTTTTGTCGCCAATGTTCGCAACAAAAAGAACTCATCATATAGATGAGTCCTCTTTGGTGACCCTACCGGGAATCGAACCCGGATTTCCAGGATGAGAACCTGATGTCCTAACCGTTAGACGATAGGGCCGTGTTTTCTTTTGCGTCAAGAGAATATCGAAAATATAGGTAAATGTCAATGTATGGCTCTTGATTTGACCGACCAGCGCCAAACTTGCTGGGGAGAAGTTCGACCAGTTCCAGGTTAGTGACCACTAGAACGACATCAGCGTTTTGACCAGCCCGCATGATGTAGGCGTGAGCATCGTCGAGCTGAATACGGTGGCTGCCTTCGGCTACAGAGAACATCAAACATCTGAATTGAGTCCAATCCCAGTTGCTTTTTCAGGATGTCGGCGCTTTGGTTGGCGCGGGGGTGCAGGCGAAGAGAGTACTACGATGCTCTTGTCTTGGATGTACGGAGCGATCCGCCGAGCAGTCCTAGATATCTCTTCGCGACCTTCGTCAGTAAGGCTGGCACTATTGTGGTTTCCATGTCGAATCATGAGACAAAGATTCATTGCTATACTCCTCGCGTTGAAATGAAATGGGGCGGGTCTAGAAGGACTAGACCCGCCCCTGGGAGACGCGGACTGACCGCGGAGAAAAGGGGGCGCCCCAAGGTTTCCCTCGGTTCAGCTCCTTAAGAGAGCTTAGCGCCATAAGTGGTCGGGTGGGGCAGGATTTGAACCTACGACCACCAGCAGTGGACTGCTGGTGCTTTGCCACTGAGCTACCCCCCGAGACAAATAAAAGATTATATAATTTACAGTATATTGTCAAGAGAAAAAGGGTAATGGAAATAATATTTTCGATGTTACCCCTGTTACCCCTGTCACTCTTTTGTTATAATCAAAACATTATGGAGGATCTTTTATTCTTCGAAATTGCAGCAGTTATTATTACGGCTGGAGTAATCGCGCTTATTGCGCATTTTTTGCGTCAACCGCTAATCATCGCCTATATTATTACTGGTCTTTTGGTTGGCCCCGGACTTTTAGGAATAGCAGAGTCTCACGAAGTTTTTGACGCATTATCCGAAATTGGAATTGCGTTTTTGTTATTTTTAGTCGGGCTTCATCTTAATTGGCGTAATATTAAAGATGTTGGAAAAATTGCAGTAATGGCAGGACTTGGCCAGATTATTTTTACAGCCGCTGCCGGTTGGGGAATTGCCTACTGGTTAGGCTATGATCACATCACCTCGGCAATCATTGGAATGGCTTTTGCCTTTTCCAGTACCATCATTATTGTAAAAGTTTTATCAGACAAAGAAGATCTTGATAGATTCTACGGTCGAATAAGTGTGGGAATTTTGATTGTTCAAGATATCGTGTCCATGATTTTACTTTTGGGTTTGGCGGCAATGCGTTCAGACACAAACGGAGGTATTACAGCTATTATTGGTTTGTCACTTGTTAAAATGGCCGTAGTTTTGATTGTTCTTTGGTTTTTGGCTAGATTTGTATTACCACATGTTTTTCGCTACGCCGCTCATTCGCAAGAACTTTTGTTTTTAGTTGCTCTTAGTTGGTGCTTTGTTCTGGCCAGTGGTTTAACATTTTTTGGATTTGGAATTGAAGCCGGGGCTTTACTGGCCGGTATCTCGCTTGCTAGCTCCGGATTTCAAAGAGAAATTGAAACTAAAATTAGACCACTTCGCGATTTCTTTTTGGTGATTTTCTTTATCGTTTTAGGCACTCAGCTGACAGTAGAGGGTTTGCAGGAATCTTGGTTATCGAGTTTGATTCTTAGTTTGTTTGTTTTAATCGGAAATCCATTAATCATAATGATAGTTTTAAGGCTTTTTGGATATCACCCAAGAACAGGATTTTTAGTGGGAGTTTCTTTGGCTCAAGTCAGTGAGTTTTCTTTTATATTGCTTGCTAGCGCAATTGCGACCGGTTTAATAGCGCCATCTGTTTTGCCAATGGCAACGGCGGTTGCAATCATAACTATCGCGATTTCTTCGTATTTCTTAAAATATAACGAATGGATGTTTGATAGGTTTGAGTTTTTATTCCGCTTTTTTGAGGCAGTGCCAAATAGTGAGAAAAAGGGAATTAAAAATGAAATGACAGCACCATCGATTTTGTTATTTGGTTATCATGACTTAGGCGCATCAATTTTGCATGCAATCAGAAAAATGCAGGAAGATTATTTAGTGGTTGATTTTGACCCAACTGCTATTGATAGATTGGAAATTCATAGCCAACCGCATTTGTATGGTGATGTCGGAAATAGGGAATTTCTGGATTTTATAAAAGCCTCAAAAGCAAAATTAATTATTTGTACTATTCCAGACTTGGCTATTACTCGAGATGTGATTGAATACTTAATAATAAAACGGTCACGCGCTGCAATTGTAGTAACAGCAAAATCTGCTCATGACGCAAGAAAGATGTACGAAATGGGCGCAACCTTTGTGATTGTGCCAAGTATGCTGGGTGGTGAATTATTTTCTCAACTTCTTACTACTAAAAAATATAAAAAATCAGCTTGGAGCACGCTTGTAAAAAAGCAAAAGAAAATGCTTGCAGTTAAATAAGTTTTGTATTAAAGTTTTTATATATGAATGAGAAAAGACGCGAAGTGTCGCCACAAGAGCAAGAAAATAGACGGTGGCAGTATGCCATTAATCAATTAAAGGATGGTGGGTATATGAATGCTGACGGTAGTATCGCGGCTAGCAGTCGCGCAGTTTTAGAAAAAGCAGGCTGGGATAGCGATCAAGTCGCAGAAGCGCAACGCAGGGCTCAAGAAACCACGACTCGAAAGCAAAAAAATGTTGTACCAATGGTAAGCGCCGCAGAAGAGGATCGGCAGATCGGTCAACAAATTGCTGAGCTAGAGGCTAAAAATGCCAGAGAAGCCGATTTTAATAAGAGACAGGAGAGAATAGACTTAATCGCACGCTTAAAACAAAAACAAGCGCAAGCAAAAGCGGCTTAAGGTTCAATTCTTGACATTAAATAAGTTAGCAGTCTATACTATAGACTGCTAACTTTGTTTTATTGCTCGCGTTGAAAATTAGCGCCTGATATTATCAGTAATCTGTGTTCCTCCTCGTTGTACATATCAGTACAGCCCGTCAGTACTCGATTACTTCCTAGTCATGCATCCAATTTCTTAGCTCGCCAATAAATTATGATCAATTCTCGTCAGCTCCAAATTTTGTCAGTAATCGTAGAAACCTATGTTAAGACTGCGCAGCCTGTAGCTTCGAGTGTTATTGATCTTGGGGTTTCTTCTGCCACAGTTCGTAACGACATGGCAACGCTTGAGCAGGCGGGACTGCTTCGTCAGCCTCACACTTCGGCTGGCCGAGTACCAACAGAAGATGGTTATAGAATGTATTTGGAAAATTTTGTTAAAAGAAAAACTTTAGCCAGACCAAGCGCGCAAATGGCTGGCGTGATTCATGGTTCTCAAACTCCGCGCGAGCTAGTGCGCGAAATGGCCAAGTGTTTAACTCAGATGTCAGGCGAAACGGCACTGGCAACACTAGACGCCGGTTGGAATCATTACACCGGAATATCAAACTTATTTGAAAAACCGGAATTCAGTGATGTTCAGACTTTGCGATCAATTTCCGCAGTTGTGGATAAGTTTGACGACATATTGCGCGACATGTTTGGCGTAATTAACGAAGATGTAAATGTTTGGATTGGTGGTGAAAATCCTTTTGGTGAAAAAATGGCCACTCTGATGGTCAAATATCATTTACCAAATGGAATGGTGGGAACTTTAGGACTTATCGGACCACTCAGAATGGATTATGAAAAAAATATCCGCTTGCTTTCACAAGCGAAGAAATTATTAGACGAAGTTTAATATGGGAAAAAAGAGTAACATGGGTAAAAAGGGTGAAAATGATATCCAACATCCAACATCCAACATTCAACAAGATGAATATCTTCAAGGCTGGAAACGGGCGCTGGCTGACTACGAAAATCTGAAGAGAGATCTCGACAAGATCAAAGAAGAAAACAGAAATCATATTCGTATTGATCTTGCGCAACAGTTACTGCCGATAATGGATAACTTTGAACAGGCGGTGAATCATGTCCCAGATCTGTCAGCAGTTGATCGGTCGGTGCGTAAAAACATCGAAACTTGGTTACAGGGCGTTACATTTATCAAACAACAGTTTGAAACTACAATGTCAGAATTGGGAATTGAAAAAATAGAAGTAAAAGGTGAGTTTGATCCCAATTTACATGAAATAGCTGAAGAAGGAGAAGAATTAAAAGAGTTGTCTGCAGGCTGGAAAATCGGAGAGAGAGTTCTGAGACCGGCGAAAATTATAATTAATAAAGAAGGAATAGATAAGAGAGGGAATAGATAATAGTTTCATCTATCACCTCTATCACTTCTATCATCTATAATCTATAAAATATGTCAAAAATATTAGGAATCGATTTAGGAACGACAAACTCCGCTATGGCAGTAATGGAAGGTGGTCAGCCAAAAATTTTGGAAAATAAAGAAGGCTCACGCACAACTCCAAGCGTTGTAGCTATAGGAAAAACCGGTGAGCGTTATGTGGGAACTCCGGCTAAACGCCAAGCGGTAACAAACCCAAAAAATACTTTGTACTCAATCAAGCGTCTGATTGGTCGCAAGTTTGAAGACAACGAAGTTCAAACTGATATCAAATTAATGCCATACGAAATTATAAAACGCGGTGAAGGAGTAGCTGTAAAGATGAATGACAATGAACATACTCCGCAAGAAATCGGGGCAATGGTTTTAGGAAAACTAAAAGCAGATGCTGAGGAAAAACTTGGTGAAAAAATTACAGAAGCTGTTATTACGGTTCCAGCTTATTTCGATGACGCTCAACGCCAAGCCACAAAAGACGCTGGCGAAATCGCCGGACTAAAAGTTTTGCGAATTATTAACGAGCCAACAGCCGCTGCCCTTGCTTATGGCTTTGATAAAAAAGTTGGACAGCAAGTTTTGGTTTACGATTTAGGTGGTGGAACATTTGATGTTTCCGTACTTGATGTTTCAGACAACACAGTTGAAGTAATGTCTACTCATGGCGATACTCACCTTGGTGGAGATGACTTTGATAAAGTAATTATTGATTGGATTATCGCTGAGTTTAAAAATCAAGAAGGAATCGATCTTACTGGCGACGCCTTGGCTATGCAACGCGTAAAAGATGCAGCTGAGCGGGCTAAAATTGAGTTATCCACAGCACAGCAGACAGAGATTAATCAACCATTTATTACTAGTGGAGCCGAAGGGCCGAAGCATTTGGTGATGACATTTACAAGGGCAAAGCTGGAAGAATTGGTTGGATCACTTGTTGAGAGAACAATGGAGCCGGTTAAAAAAGCACTTGCTGACGCCAAGCTGGAAAAAGGCGCAATTGAGGAAATAGTTATGGTAGGCGGAATGACAAGAATGCCACTGGTGATTAAAAAAGTAGAAGAGTTTTTTGGAAAGAAACCAAACTCAAGTGTAAACCCCGACGAAGTTGTAGCCCTTGGCGCTGCTATTCAAGCTGGAGTTTTGCAAGGTGATGTTAAAGATGTGTTACTGCTAGATGTTACTCCGCTATCACTTGGAATTGAAACAATGGGCGGTGTGTTTACAAAATTGATTGAACGCAACACCACTATTCCAACCAGCAAAGCGCAAATTTTTTCAACTGCGGCCGAGAGTCAACCAAGTGTTGAAATCAAAGTTCACCAAGGTGAACGTCAAATGGCGGCCGACAATAAAGTGCTGGGACGATTTATGCTCGACGGTATTCCACCGGCACCACGAGGCGTTCCGCAAATCGAAGTTAAGTTTGATATTGACGCCAATGGAATCTTAAATGTTTCTGCAAAAGATAAGGGAACCGGAAAGGAACAGAAAATTACGATTACATCTTCTTCTGGACTTTCGAACGAGGAAATTGAAAAGATGAAACAAGATGCCGAAGCTCACGCTGATGAGGATAAAAAGAAAATGGAACAGATTGAAGTTAAGAACATGGCTGATACAATTGTATATACTGTAGAAAAGATGATTTCTGAAAATAAGGAAAAGATAGGAGAAGCTGAAGCTAAAAGTTTGCAAGAAAAAGCTCAGGCATTGAAAGATATCAAAGAAGGAGATGATATTGAGAATATAAAGAAGTTGTCTGAAGAATTATCAAAAGAAGCGCAAACAGTTGGGGCGAAGTTGTATAAAGAACAGGGACAGGAGACAGGGGACAAGGGACATGAAGAAAAGTCCGAGTCTGGTGTTAAAGATGCTGATTTTGAGGAAGTGAAGTCAGAAGATAACAAAGAATAATAATGGCGGGTCCTGGCACGGCAAACACCCCGTCAGTGCTCATAATGTTGCGCGCTGTCGGGGGCCCCATTGCCGTGCCACCCGCCCTAAAACGACCCCATGCTTATGTCAAAAGAAAAAAAACGTAATATAATACTCCGCGCCTTTGCTGGTGCCGGCTCGCTGATACTTTGGGTTCTGTCCTTCAAAATAGTTCGCAATGCGATTTATAAAAAGGTTGATAAAAAAGTTGATGAGAAAATCATCGATGTAAAAGCTAAACTTGATAAATAAAATACTGTGGGAAAAGATTATTACAAAATTTTAGAAGTTGAAAAAGGAGCTAATAAAGACGAAATCAAAAAAGCATTTCGCAAAAAGGCTCATGAATTTCATCCAGACAAAGCCGGCGGAAACGAAGAGAAGTTTAAGGAAGTAAACGAAGCCTATCAAGTTTTGTCCGATGAACAAAAACGCCAACAGTACGATCAGTTTGGGACCACTTTTGATAATGCCGGTGCCGGTGGTGGATTTGAAGGTTTTCAAGGTTTTGGAGGACAAGGGTTCAATGTCAATTTTGAAGATCTTGGCGATATGTTCGGTGATTTTTTTGGTGGCGGACGATCTCGTCGGGGCGAGATGCACGGCACTGATATTCAAGTTGATTTAGAACTTACTTTTAAAGAATCAGTTTTTGGAACAGAAAAAGAAATTAATTTAACAAAAAATAATAATTGCGAACGCTGTGGCGGAGTAGGCGCCGAACCGGGGTCGATAATGAAGACTTGTTCCACTTGTGACGGCACAGGAATGCAAACAAAAATTCAGCGAACAATTTTGGGTGCAATGCAAACTCGAGTGGCTTGCGCTGACTGCAGCGGGAACGGAGAGACGCCAGAAACGCTTTGCAAAGATTGTAGTGGCTCGGGGATTGTTTATGAAAAAAAATCAATTAAGATCGATGTGCCTGCTGGGGTTGAAAGCGGAATGAAAATTCGTGTTCGTGGCCAAGGGGAATCTATTGGCGCAAAGGGCCAGGCAGGAAACCTGTATGTTCACTTGTACATCACCCCGGACCCACGCTTTGAGCGCGATCAAAATACAATTTACTCAACTCACAAAATTGGCTTTACACAAGCGGCTTTGGGTTGTGAGGTGATGACAGACACAATCGATGGCAAAGTAAAGCTAAAGATTCCGGCTGGAACACAGGGTGGGGACAAACTAAGGCTAAAAGGTAAAGGTGTTGCAAACGGCCGAGCGCGTGGCGATCAAATTGTAATCATCCAGGTGGTAACACCAACTAAGTTGTCCAGGAAAGAAAAGGAGTTGTTACAGGAATTGGATTTAGAGGAGTAATTGACAAAACAGCCAAATAACGACAGTATATGGCAGGAGGTGAATATGCTTGGTCGTCTGATTTTGCCGTTTTCCGCCAGTGTTCTGGCCGTTGGTGTGCTTCTGTTTGTGGGGCGCAATCCCGATGCTTTCGACGCTGGCCACGGAGGTTTCGTAATTTTAATACCTCCTGTAGCGCTCGACCACGAGCAGTGGCTGCTGCCATGTCTTTACGGGCAGCGTTGCCCGGAGAAGGATGCTTCGGCTTCAAGCTCGAGTATCCCTGGTGGTTGTACCCGCTTTTGCTCCTTGCCTCGGCCGCTGTCGGCGGCTTGGTGGCAGGATGCTACTACGTAGAGCTGCTCAAGGAAAAGTCCCGCATCACCCAGGAAGGGGAGTGATGCGGGTTTGTTTTTATATATCCGTAACCGAGTTACGGATTTTGTCGTCCCTGTTACCCACGTTACCCTTTTGCTATAATTAAACCATGCCAGAGGAGGCGATGTCACAAATTAGCTCGCTTGTGGAAAACACTTCATATTTGACGTGGGACTTATTGGCAATATTGGCTTTTTTGGCCATTTTTTTGTTGTATGCTTATTCAATTGGGAAGGATAGTTTAATCCCCTCAATTATTGCTTTATATATTTCGGGTTTTACAATGATGTTTTTGCCATATATCAACAATTTAGAATCCTTAATAAAAACTGACAGCTCAATTTCCAGCATAATTATTTTTGCCATCGTTTATCTCATCGTTTTCTTTGTTTTAAAATGGAATGGATTTTTTGAGCCTTATGTTGTTCCAACCGGAATTGAGATTGCCTTGTTTGCTATTTCTTTTACCGGACTTTTGGCTGTGATTTTAGGGTCGTTAATGTCAGTCGAGATGATTGCTAGTTTTTCACCACTCTCGAGAATGATTTTTACTGGCAACATTGCTGTTACAATTTGGTCACTTGCGCCATTGGGACTTTTTATTCTTATTCGTGGTGATACCTAATTCCTCTGAGTGATAAGGATTAGAAATGTGTAATAGGTGAAAGATGTCAAAATGTGAAACCTGTAAAATTTCACTTTTTTCACTTATTTAACCTTTTTAATGGCGATATCATCTGGTATACTTATCCCACTATGAAAATAATGCTCACTAATACACTCGGAAGGAAAAAATCAATTTTTAAACCAATAAATAAGGGAAAAGTTGGCATGTATGTTTGCGGACCAACAGTTTATCAGCGCGCCAGTATTGGAAACTTTCGCGCTTTTGTTTTTGCCGATCTTTTACGCCGAATGTTTGAGTTCAACGGACTGGAAGTTAATGAAGTAATGAATATTACAGATGTCGGACATTTAACAGATGACGCTTCCGAAGGTGAAGATAAAATCGAAAAGCAAGCTAAAAAAGAAAACAAAGACGCCTGGGAGATTTCAAAAATGCATACTCATCAATTTTTGGATGATATGAAAGAGCTAGGTATTGAGCCTCCAAGCGAATTGCCAAAAGCCACTGATTATATTTTGGAACAAATCGCTTTAATCGCTGCCCTCGAGGAAAATGGTTTTACATATCAAATCAGCGACGGAATTTATTTTGATACTTCAAAATTATCAGACTATGGAAAACTTAGCGGCCAAAAATTAGATGAAAAAGAAGAAGGGGCTAGGGTGGAAAAAAATAAAGAAAAGAAGAACGCCAGCGACTTTGCTTTGTGGAAGTTTTCAAAAACAGAAGAAAAGCGGCAGATGGAATGGCAATCGCCTTGGGGAATCGGTTTCCCGGGTTGGCATATTGAATGCTCAGCTATGAGCGAAAAATATTTAGGAACCCCTTTTGATATTCACACCGGGGGAGAGGATCATATTACTGTTCATCATCCCAATGAAATGGCGCAAACACAGGCCGCTCGTGGACACGAACTGGCAAATTGGTGGCTTCATAATGCTTTTTTAATGGTTGATGGTGGAAAAATGAGCAAATCACTTGGAAACACATATTCTATTGATGATTTAAAAGAAAAAGGTTTTTCTCCGTTGGATTTCAGATATTTCTTGCTGGGGGCGCATTATCGAACAAAACAGAATTTTACTTGGGAAGCGCTGGAATCAGCTCATAATGCTTTGAATAATTTAAAAGATGAGCTTTGGAGTTTGGGATCGCCAGCGAAGATTGATAAAAAAATTCTGAAATCATTTAATGAAAGAATCAACGATGATTTAGATATTGCTGGGGCGTTGGCGATTTTGTGGGAAACTGTCAGAAATCAAGAGCTGGATTCCGGAATAAAGTTAGCAACAGTGTTTGAAATGGATAAAGTTTTCGGACTTGATTTGGCTGGCACGCTTTCCATTGTTATTCCTGATGAAGTTGAAAATCTTTTAGAACTTCGTCGCAAAGCGCGTGAGGAAAAAGATTATGCAGGTTCAGATGCTCTGCGCGATCAAATCGCTGAACTTGGATTTGTTGTTAAAGATACAGGCGACGGTCAAAAGCTGACGCCAAAAAGGTGAGGGTGTGATAAAATAATGTCATGGTAGACAATCAAGAGGTAAATTTATTAAACGCACAAAAGCTGACTCCGGAACAAGGGTCTGGTTTTGATGTTGTGGAAGGTAAAAAGGGTGAAAAAAGTGAAGAGAGTGAAGAGAATGAAGTTAATAAGGGTGAAGTGACCTCGACCGAACAAGAAACTGAAATTCCAAGCGCCGTGGCTGCGGTTGTGGCCGCATCAGTTCCGTCGGTCGCACCAGCGAAAGATCCTATTTTAGTTGATGTTGAAAATCTGCTCTCTGAGGATTTAACTGATATGTACTTGTCACTTCCTGATGACAAGAAAATTGCATTTAGAAAAAAAGGCGAAGAAGTAGCTATAAAAATTCAAGAAATGGTGCATACAGGAAAGATAAAAGCAATTAAAATTTTAGAAATGATACGGGAATGGTTACAGATGATTCCCGGGGTGAATAAATTTTTCCTAGAACAAGAAGTAAAAATAAAAGCAGACAAAATGGTTAAGTACGCAAACGAGCAAATAAAATCATCTGTAAATAAATTATGACAGCACAGTTTGGCGATCAAATTTTCCTATTAGCTTTGGGTACGCTTGCTGTGGCGATGATGATTGTATCAGCGCTTTATATTTTACGCCGATCATTTAGAAAAGGATCTGTAGCTCGCCAAGGTCAATTTGAGCATGTGACACTAATGGTTACTTTGCCAAAATTTAAAAATGTTGAGGAATCAAAAGGTGACGACAGGGCTGCTGATGTTAAAGAAGACATCGCCATTGCTGAAAGTTTTTTTGCGGCTATTGGCGGGCTAAAAGCTCAAAAAGGAATCGGTGCCTGGCTAAAAGGAAGAACAGACGAAATTGCTCTGGAAATTGTTTCGCACGAAAAGTTAATTACTTTTTATGTAACCGTACCGCTTTATATGCGCGAGTTTGTGGAGCAACAATTACACGCTCAATACAGCAACGCGAATATTGAACCAGTCAAAGATTTTAATATTTTTTCACCAACCGGCACAGTTGTTGGCGGTTACCTAAAGTTTAAACGCGAAAATAATTTACCAATCAAAACCTACAAAGATCAAGAATCAGATCCGCTAAACGCCGTTACAAACGCACTTTCAAAAGTTGAAAATGGAAATGGAGTTGCGATTCAGTTTGTGATTAGATCGGCTCATGGCTCATGGCGAGCGATGGGTAAAAAGATTGTTAAAAACATGAAAAAAGGCATCAGTTATAAAGATGCTCGTTCGGGTAACGCCGGCAATAATTGGAAAGAAGTAATTGTTGGTAAGAAAAAAGATGATAAGCCCGCTGAGGTAAAAACTTTGTCTCCGGCTGAGCAAAAGATGATGGAAGGAATTGAAAGTAAGTCCAGTAAAGCAGGAATGGATGTTAATATTAGAATTATTGCCAGTGCACCAAGTGCCGACGCCGCCATGTCCGACCTTAATCAGGTTATTCAGGCCTTTAGTCAATACAATATTTACGAATTTGGCAATGCTTTTGAAAAAGATATTCCAAGAAATAAACATTTAGTACATGAGTTTATTCACCGAACTTTTAATGAGCGGAAGCGAATGGTTTTAAACACAGAAGAGATGGCAAGTGTTTGGCACCTTCCTTTGCCAACAACCGAAACGCCAAACATTCGTTGGATGTTAGCGCGGGTTGCACCGGCGCCGGCTGATATTCCACAAACTGGATTTAAATTGGGTTTTAATGAATATCGTGGCCACAAGACTGACATATACATGCACAACGAGGATCGAACTAGACACATGTACATAATGGGCAAAACTGGTACTGGTAAATCTTATTATCTGCGCTACTTGGCTGTTCAAGATATAAAAAATGGAGAAGGAGTTTGTGTGATTGATCCGCACGGGGACCTGGTGGACGCTTTAATGGGCATGATTCCAAAAGAGCGACTCGACGACGTGATTTACTTTAATCCGTCTGATATGGACCGTCCGATGGGGCTTAACATGCTTGAAGCACCAAACGCTAACATGCGTGACTTTGCGGTTCAGGAAATGATCAGCATTTTTTATATGTTGTTCCCGCCTGAAATGATGGGACCGATGTTTGAGCACTACATGCGTAACTTTATGTTAACGCTAATGGCTGATTTGGAAAATCCAGGGACGCTCGCGGAAATTCCAAAAATGATTTCCGATGCTGCTTTTCAAAAAGAGTGGCTGGCAAAAGTTACAGACCCGGTTGTGCGATCATTTTGGGAAGATGAAATTGCCAATACTTCTGATTATCATAAATCAGAAATGATGGGCTATTTGGTTTCTAAAGTTGGACGCTTTGTGGAAAACGAAATGATGCGTAATATTATCGGTCAATCAAAATCAGCTTTTAATTTCCGGGAGATAATGGACACCGGAAAGATTTTGCTGGTTAACTTATCAAAAGGACTAACGGGTGATGTCAATGCGAACCTGCTTGGACTTATTCTAGTTTCCAAATTACAAATGGCCGCTTTTACTCGAGCTGAAATTCCAGAAGAAGAGCGAAGAAATTTCTTTCTCTATATGGACGAGTTTCAAAACTTTATTACACCTTCTATTGCCACGATTCTTTCCGAGGCTAGAAAGTACAAGCTAAATATGATCATGGCTCACCAGTACATGGGGCAGTTGGTAAAAGACGGTAAGTCTGAAATTCGTGACGCTGTGCTTGGAAACGTAGGATCAATGCTTTGTTCTCGAGTTGGACCAGAAGATACTGAAGTACTTGGAAAAGTGTATGAGCCGGTATTTTCACCATATGATTTGATGAACAACAAGGAGTTTACTTGGAACGCAAAAATTGTTGTTAATAACACCCAGACCAAACCATTTACACTCGCTACAGAAATGGCGGCCAAGCCAAATCCAAAATTAGCAACGGCTCTTAAAGAAGTGTCGCGTTTAACTTACGGTCGGCCAAAAGAATTGGTAGCCCGGGAAATTGCTCAACGATCTGGCTATGGAGCACAGGCGAAGAAAGACCGAATTCCACCACCGGTTCCGGCAAGTAGGTAGCATAAATTAAATAAATAAGACCTATATAGTCAGTAGGTCTTTTTGTATATAGCAACGCCACCCGGGTGGGTGGCGTGAATGAGCACTACTAGCGTTCATTCTTGTTAAGCTCGAGCAGGTATATTTTGAATTTTTAAAAAGTAATTATTGTGCATAAAATCGACGATCGTCGATTTATCTCGTAAGACTATTAGTGGGATGATTAATTCAGATTAATTAAAAACAAGGCGTCGTCCACTCATGGACGGCGCACGCGATGCACTTGTTTATTTTAATCATCATCTCGTAAGCGCTTTACGAGTCTGCGCTCGGTGCGTTTGCGGTCAAAGTCTTCAATCGTCAGACCGACCGTGTTGAACACCCCGGCAATCAGCCAACCCGGTATCCAGATTGGGAGTGAGAGAATCTTTGTCACTACTCCGAACACTACTTCTCGGACATCTCGCTTTGTGATCATGTTGATCACGAACATAATCAGATAAGCGAATGTACCAATAATGGCGGCCAGTGTGATGAGTGGAAACCAGAAGAAGCTGATAATCACCGCTCGAAGAATGCTATATCGCCAATCGTCGAGTCTGTTCCCCCTGCGCTCATCGTGCAGAGTGATAGGGAACATAATCGTGATTGCGATTAGGGCATACACACCCAATTCGGCGTCGCCCAAATGGTTGGAGAATGCAATCCAGCCAGCTGACATCACTACGGCAAAAATGTAGCGGTAGAAGTCTGTCTTCATGATTCTTCCGAAGTAGACATTCAAATCTAACTGAAATATCGATTTTTGTCAACCGGTCTTTTAAGTGCTAAA
>PFJC01000054.1 GCA_002782865.1 Candidatus Uhrbacteria bacterium CG_4_10_14_3_um_filter_41_21 | reverse complement strand
TTTTTCAGCACCCGCAAGTTTTATAGCCAGTGCAGCGATCGGGACAGTTGGCATTGGTACAGTCAAGAAAGCTAAAAAGAAAGAAGAATATCTTTTAGCGTTTATTCCAATCTTGTTTGCAATTCAGCAATTAATCGAAGGTACTCAGTGGTTGCTAGACAAACCAAGCGTTTGTAGCGATATAGCCGGGTACTCATTTTTATTTTTTGCTTTTTTGCTCTGGCCGTTTTATGTTCCGCTAGCATTTTACTTAATTGAGCCAAATGTAAAAAGAAAAAAGATTTTAAAATTGTTTGCAGTAGCGGGAGCGGCGTGTTCATTATTTTTATTTGCAACACTACTAATAAATCCTCTCAATATTCACGAAGTTCAAAATAGCATTGCCTATGGCGTAAATATTCCGGTTGGACTTTCCGGATTATTAATTTATGTGATAGCAACATCGGGAAGTGCCATGGTTTCTAGTTTTAAGATGTTGCAAATATTTGGGATCCTAACACTTGTATTTTTAATTCTAACACTGTTATCCTATAGTCATGCGTTGACCTCGGTTTGGTGTTTCTTTTCAGCCATTCTTAGCTCAATAATTTACTTACATTTTACAAAATACGAAGAATTAATTAAATAAATCATATGAAAAATACAATTAAGGCATTTTTGCTGATATTAGCGGTACTGATTGTACCGATGTCAGCATCAGCTGCGTATTTCCAATCAGGGGATCAAGTATCTCTTAATCAGTCTATAAATGATGATATTTATGTGGCAGGCGGAATGGTAACGGTTGCTGCACAAGTTTCGGGTGATGCATTTATAGCCGGGGCTAGCATTAATGTAACAAATAATGTTTCGCAAGATCTTTTTGCAGCCGGTTCTTCTGTCATTATAACGGGAGATGTTGGCGACGATCTTAGAGTGGCAGGAAGCAGTGTTGTAATTAGCGGAACTGTTGCTGATGATTTATTTGCCGCTGGAAGTCTTGTTCAAATTACTTCAGATGTTTTTGGAGACGCTCATACCGCCGGGGCCGCAACAATAATTAATGGAACTGTTCATGGCGATTTGTTACTTGGCTCCGGTAGTGCCATTATAAACGGTCACATACTTGGAAATGTAACAGCCTATGCTGACGAAATTAGCATTGGACCAAATGCACAAATCGATGGGGTTTTAACTTATTATTCAGAATCTGAAATGGATTTTGAAGGGGCAATTATTGGTGGAATAATTTTTGAAAAATATACTGGTCCCCAACATGAAATAGATACTGATTTTGAAACTCCTTTTAAAGCACTGATGTCATTTGGAATAATTGTAAAAATTATTGGATTACTAATTGCTGGGATGATCTTGGGACTAGCATGGCCAAAAACTGCTGCGGCAGTTACCGAAAGAATGACAGGTAAGTTTGCTGTTAGTTTATTTGTTGGATTAATTGCAGTTGTTGCCACACCAATTGTTACAATCCTTTTGGTAGTGACGCTGATTGGCTGGCCATTTGCGGTTGTCTTAATTCCAGCTGCAATATTGCTAACTATCGCTTCCTCGGTTTATGTTGGGGTGGTGGCCGGTAGCTTGATTGTAAAAGTGATTAAAAAAGAAGAGAGTTACAGAGTTACTTGGTATTCAATTCTAATCGGAGTTGTAGTCGCAACACTTATAGTATTCATTCCATTCGTTGGTTGGCTGATAATTGGATTGTTGTACTTGGGCGTTTTAGGAGCTATACTCGGATTAGTCTACGACTTGATGAAAAAATTAAAATAGCAAATTTGCAAACCAGCCCTGCCAAAGGACTGGTTTTGTGATACTATTTATTTATTATGCTAAGTAAAGCTCAAGAAAAAAAGATTACCGCTCTTCGAACTAAAAAGGGAAGAGAAAAACATAAATGTTGTTTAGTGGAAGGCCAAAAGGTAATTTCCGAAGCTGGGGATTTCGTTGAGTTGATTTTTAAACGCACTGAAACAGAAATTTTTGATGATTTAGTAACAACCGAAACTCCCCAAGATATAGCGGCAATTGCAAAAATCCCAGAATGGACTTTGGAAGATGTTAAAAAAGAAAAAACAATTTTAGTTTTAGACGGCGTGCAAGACCCGGGAAATGTTGGAACAATCCTAAGACTGTGTTTAGGTTTTGACGCCGGTTTAATTTTTGTTGAATCGGCTGATCCGACCAGTTCAAAAGTAATTCGCTCATCGGCTGGCGCAATGTTTAAAGTAGCGTGGATTCAAACACCAAGATCAGAAATTGAAAATCAAATAGCAGAACTTGGACGAAATGTATATTTGCTAGAAAAGCGAGATGGATCAAAAGATATTAGCTCTGTTGAAACAAGCGATAAAAAATTGATGATTATTGGATCCGAAGGCTCCGGAATTAAAATATTGGCAAAAGGTGCATCAATTGCCATTGAACATAATCCACAGCTTGAGTCATTAAATGTGGCCAGCGCAGTCGCAATTTTGTTATACTCATTACATAAAAAATAATATGGATTTTTGGGGATTTACAATTCAGATAATTGGAGAATTACTAATAGCGTTTACAGTACTCAGGGTTCATAGACAACTACTGCACGAAAAAAAAATCGACAGACGAGTAACACATGATATCCAACTCGAACAAATAGTCGGTATGGCCGGCATAGCTTGTATCGTGATTGGATACCTAATGCAACTTTAGATAAATAAAAAATCGCGAGAATACTCGCGGTTTTTTTTATTTCTCCGACTCTGTTTTTGAAAGTCGAACTGCTTTTGCTTTTCGTCTTTTTCTGGCAGATGCAACTCTTGCAACCTGTTCGGTTTCAAAAGCTTTCTTTCTTTTCTTTTTTGTTCTATGTGGCATAGTAGATTATAGATAATGGAAGTGATAGCAGGATAGCTTATTTTTGCAAACGAGTCAATAACTAGACAAAATATCAATCAAGTGTAATCTACCATTATCTATCACATCTATTATTTATCATCTAAAATATGGAAATTACATGTATAAAAGGGGATATTCTGCAAAGCAAAGCTGATCTTGTCGTAATTGGAGTTTACAAAGATGAAGACTGGGGAAATGAATTTTTAACGCACGTAAACGAGATTTTTAAAGGTAGAATGTCAAAATTGGCCAAAAGCCAGGATTTTAAAGGATTGCCTGGACAAAGTTTAATTTTAGCCGCACCCGAAGAAATATTATCTGAATATGTTTTAGTGGTTGGCTTAGGCGATAAAACAACGGATCCAAAATCGTCAGTCAGGGAAGCCTCAGGCGTTGCTGTTCAAACTGCTAAACGACTTGGTTGCAGAACTTTAGCAATGGAATTTTTTGGTGAAGATGATGAAACTTTTGATGCTGCTGAATTTGGCAGAGCAATAACCGAAGCGTTATTAACAGCGGATTACAAATTTGACTCTTATAAAAATGAAACAATTGACGACAAAATTACCGCTGTAACGATTATCGCGGAAGACGGTCGCGATGCTCGCAAAGCTGAAAAGGGAATCGAACTAGCCCACACAGTGATTGATGGAGTTACCGTGGCCCGAGATTTGGTAAATACACCTGCTCGCGATATGACACCAACTCGACTAGCTGAGACTGCGGAAAATATTGCAAAGATGTCAAACGGATCTGTAAAGGTTAAAATTTATGATCGTGAACAATGCGAGAAAAAAGGCATGAACGCTTTTCTCTCCATAGCTCAAGGATCAGAAGAAGAACCAAAATTTATTCACTTAACTTACAAGCCGGACGGTAAAGCCAAAAAAGTGATTGCCCTGGTTGGTAAAGGCGTGACCTTTGATTCAGGTGGACTATCCATAAAACCAGCTGATTACATGATGACCATGAAATGTGATATGGCCGGAGCTGCCGCTGTACTTGGCGTTTTTGCAACTTTTACTCGGACTCAACCAAAATTTGAAATTCACGGAATTATTGCAGCAACAGAAAACATGCCATCAGGAAAAGCGATTCGTCCGGGAGATGTTGTGCGCGCAATGAATAAAAAAACAATCGAAATTACCAACACCGATGCCGAAGGCCGAGTAACATTAGCTGACGCTTTGTCTTACGCTGGAAAGCTAAATCCCGACACTATCATTGATTTGGCAACCTTAACTGGCGCTTGCGTGGTAGCGCTTGGTGAAGAGATTTCCGGAATCATGAGCAACAATCCTGAGCTCACAAATCAACTATTATCGTCGGCGTCTTATATGTCAGAAAATATGTGGGAATTGCCACTATTTCAAAACTACGCAAAATTAATTAAGTCAGACTTAGCAGATGTCAAAAATATTTCGTCTGTTCGTTACGGTGGATCGTTAACAGCCGGGCTGTTTTTACAAAACTTTATCGAAGATGGCCAAGCCTGGGCACATATTGATATTGCCGGTCCTGCTTATGCCGAAAGGGAATTTGGAAGTTATATCTCCAAAGGTGGAACAGGTTACGGAGTTCGTACACTGGTTAGATGGCTGGAAACATTGTAGAATGAGGGCAATAAGAGCTACAGAGGTAACGGGGGTAAAATAAATATAACTATTGTTTCACATTTAATCCATATCGCCCATTTGTATGAAAGTTACAGTATATTCAACTCCAACTTGTCCGTTTTGCAAACAAGCAAAAAAGTTTCTGGATAATTATAATGTTGAGTTTGAAGATATTGATGTTTCAGTAGACACGGAAAAAGCTCAACTGATGATAGAAAAATCAAATCAAATGGGCGTGCCTGTAATAGATATTGATGGAGAAATTCTAGTTGGGTTTGACGAAAAGAAGCTTAAAGAACTATTGAGTTTATAATTATGGAGGAGGTAATCATTAAAATCGCGGTTGCATTAGTTTTTTTAGCAATCGTGATTTTTGCTTTTATAAAAAGGAAAACTGGCGTTTCTTCAAAAGGAATGGCTGGATCATTTACAAATGATCTAACAGCCGAAGCCAAGCTTGGAAAGCTCGATAAAATTATTGGTCGCGATAAAGAGGTAGAAAGAATTATCCACATCCTTCTTCGCAGGAAAAAGAATAATCCAATTTTGCTAGGTGAGCCTGGTGTAGGAAAAACAGCAATAATTGAAGGTCTGGCTCAGAATATAATAAACGAAAAGATTCCCGGTGCTTTAAAAAATAAAACTATTTTAGCGCTTGATTTAAATAAGTTAATGGCCGGAACTCAATTCAGAGGCGAGCTTGAAAATAGATTACAAAATGTTTTAACGCAAATTCAAAATGAAAAAAGTAATGTCATTTTGTTTATTGATGAAATTCATTTATTGCAACAGCTTGGAAAATCAGAAGGCGCAATGAGTATCAGCGATGTTATAAAACCAATTTTAGCCAACGGAAAACTGCAAATTATTGGCGCAACCACTTGGAAAGAGTATAATGAATACATTAAGCCAGACGAAGCTTTTGACAGAAGAATGCAACCGGTGTTTGTGGATGAGCCGGATCAAAAAACTGCAATCGCAATGCTGAAAGGTTTAAAGTCGCTTTACGAAACTTATCACAAAGTAAAAATTACAGACAAAGCAATCGAAGCGGCAGTAAAACTTTCTGACAAAAAAATCAATCACCGCTACTTGCCAGACAAAGCACTTGATTTAATTGACGAAGCTTGTGCTAAGGCAGCAATTGACGCGGAAAATGCCCACATGGTTCCACTGGGTGTAGTACACACCGCCTCTAAACAATCTAAAAACACCGTTGATGTTGATGACATTCAAGTCGTCATTGATCAATGGCTAATTCATAATAAAGAGGACGCGCGGCGTGACGCGCGTAAAAAATAGCTTATGCGTACAAAAACAAAAGTGTCCACAAAAACTAAAGTAGCCTTGGCAATTGGTGCTCTTGGGCTAGCAGCCGCCGGCTCTGTTATGGCAGCGATTCCAACCGGACCAGGTTTAACAATTTTAGAGACACGATCAGGTAACCAAGAATATGTTCAAGGTAACGACAATGTTGTTCTCACTACCATGGATTTTCATGCTAGAAAAATCGATTTAAATATTACAGATTATCAATTCGAAGTCATTGGTGATGATGACGCCAGTTTTTCTACAATCGAAAATGATGCCAGAGCAATTGACATGTTTGATAACTGTACACTTAAAGAAACAGGAACAGAGACGGTGATTGGTGGGCCAATCGCTCCTGACGGATCAAACATGCTTGTTTTTACTGACGATTTCAGTATTTTAGCTGGAACTTCCGTAAACGCCTATATTGAATGTCAATCAGCTAATAATGTAACCAGTGGCGACGACGATATCTATGCCGCTCGCATATCAAAAAGAACTTGGGTCACATATACAGACTCCTCTAGTACGATAATTCCAGCTAATAAGACTCAGCTTGGCACACTTAATCGCGGTGTAAACATGAAGGGCAAACAAACATCAGCCACAATTCTTGAAAAAGGAAAAATAACTTTCAGCCTTTCTTCTTCTTCACCAAGTGGCGCAGCCATTCCAGGTGACATTGAGGTCTACAGATTTAATGTTACTGCTGATTCTTCCGGCGACGACTATTTGGATAAAATTTTGTTCGAAGTATTCACAACTGATAATGCATCATCTAACTGGAACAAGTGCGGTGGAAGTTATTCAAAATATTTGGACGCCGCTGACTTCACTCTTTACAATCTAAGCACCGGTAGTTCTTGGACCCTCGGCGCCAGCAACACACTCTATGATGGCTCCGGAAATCTTTGCACAAGTAGTACTGTGCAAGCTCAGTATGTCAAAATGGATTTAACAACAATGGAAACCATTCCAGCCGGTACATCATACACATACGCGCTCTATATGAACGCAACCGGTCCAAGTGCAGTTGATGACGACAATATTCAGATTGAGATTCCTCCACAGTCTGTTGTTTCTTCATTCACATCTGCGCTTGACGCTGTTGTGTGGTACGACGAAGCTGGAAATATGTTAGATGGTGATGATGTAAATGGATTACCACTAACCGGAAATACATTGGTATTCTAAATTGATTTTGAAAAACCCCCGCCTGCGATCGCGCCGGCGGGGGTTTTTGTTCAAACTCGATTACGCCTTTCCCAAAGTCTCCTGGCCTGGCTCCCACTCAACAGGGCACAGGTCACCACTTTGAACGGCCTTTAAAACTCGTAATGTTTCAGTAACTGATCGGCCAACATTTCCAGCTGAGACTAGAATATATTTAATCGCACCGTCTGGATCAATGATAAACAATCCACGCTCGGCAGAATGGTCCTCGTCGTTTAATACCTGATAATCTCGAGCCACCTCGTGCCTAGTATCAGCAAGAATTGGATATTTAACTTCTGACAAATCTTTTTCAAACCAAGCCTTGTGCGACCACTCTGAATCTGTAGAACACCCCAGAACTTCAGCTCCTAAATCATTAAACTCTTTTTCATGTTTTGCAAAAGCCCTTATCTCGGTCGGACACACAAAGGTAAAATCTCTTGGATACATAAAGAACACAAGCCATTTGCCTTTATAATCAGATAAACTAATTTTTTTAAAGTCGCCGTTTTGATATGCCACGACATTGTTAAAGTCCGGCGCTATTTTTCCTAATTGAATCATATGTTTGTGGTTAGCTTTTAGCTTATAGTTTTTAGGTTATTAGGGGAATCGAGTTAAGACATCACTCTTTCAAAAATCTCGTTGGCCGCCTCCCAATTTAAATTTTTCCAAAACGCTTCAATATATGATTTACGGTCAGATCCGTAATCAATAAAGTAAGCATGTTCATAAACATCAAGTACGATTATCGGCATACATCCCCAAACCGCACCTTGATTATGAGAATCACATCCATAAACTTTTAGACGCGCAGCTTGAGTGTCCCAACAAAGAACCACCCAACCGCGCATTGCCATTCCGCTTTCTGAAAAATATTTTATGAATTGCTCGACTGACCCCCATTTCTCTGCAATCTCTTTTGTTAAGAGATTCTCCGGTACAACTCCATCACCACCCAATGTGTTGAAATAATATTCGTGCAAGTAAGCACCGTTTTTGGCAAAAGTTTCTCCCATTCTTAAACTTCGAAATTCTGAATATGTTTGGTTTCCATTAATTTCTTTTTTACCAAGCGCAAACTCTGAAAGTTTCTCACCAATTTCGTTGGCCTTGGCTACATAACCGGCATAAAGCTTGTCATGATGAATTTCAATTGTTTTTTCCGATATGCCTGACAGGGCTTTATTAAATGGCAACGGTTTTACCTCATTTGTAGGATCGTTTCCCATATGTTCGTTTTTTTAATAATTAGGCAAGAATGTAGTATACTACACTTACTTTGCATTTGCCAAAACTGAGCAAATGTTGTAAAAATCCAGTTAAGAAACAATATATTATGACTATAAAACAAAAAAACTTACTTTACGGAATCACTTTCATTATTGTAGCAATCGGATTAATTGTTGGAGTCCGTGCCTGGAAAATTAATAAAATTGAATCATTAATTGAGGACGGAAAACTTTCAACCGGCTTACTTGAAAATCCGATATCTTTTGATGGTGAAAAATATTTAGTTCCGCCAACTGACATTCACGATGCTGGCGAAATATTACCGGTCATCAACGACCCTAAATTTATTTCAATTTCAGAAGCAGATTCATTTTTAGCAGATGATGTAAACGGAATAGACATTGAAGTTAATGGCGCCCACCGTTTTTATTCTTATCAAATTTTAAACTGGCATGAAGTTGTAAATGATAATTTTAATGGAGTTAATTTAGCGGTAACGCATTGCGTACTTTGTTATAGCTCGGCAGTTTACGAAACAGATTTAGATTTTGAAAATGCCGGTCTTGTTTATAACAACAATGAGTTATTTACTGATACCGAAACTAAAAGTCTTTGGAGTCAAATTTTAGGAACAGCCATTTCCGGAAAAAAGATCGGCGAAAAATTGACTGAATATCCTTTTAATGTGACAAGTTGGTCAGATTTTAAAGACACTTATCCAAATGGTACTGCACTCTCTGATCAAACTGGCTATAACTACGACTATACATCTCATCCATTCGGAGGCTATGATACTGCTAAAATTTCATATTTTCCAATTAATAATATCAGTTATGAATTGGCAAATAAAGCAATCATAAAAGGATTTTTTATCGACAATAAACCGTTTATGGTTTCGGATGTAATCATGTCGACCACCTGGGCTTGGAACGGTGAAGTGGCAAATAAAGGAATCTCAGTGTTCTATGACACACAAAATAAAATTACACATGTTTATCTGACCGACAACAACGAACAAAGATTGACTTTTGAATTTGATATCGAAAACAATCAATTTGTTGATGATCAAACCAAATCCACTTGGTCAATTGACGGATTTGCTACGGCCGGCGAACTTACGGGAGCACAGTTGGTTGAACTGACAGACTATAAACAAATGTTTGCCATGTGCTTTGTTGGCAGTTATGGAAATGCAATTGAAACTTTGAAAAATAACTCAATTGGTGGCTCGTTATTGGGGTCTAATTTAGAAACGGAGGAAAGCGATGGAACAGAAGAATAACAAAGGAACATTATTCGTTGTTGCAACTCCGATAGGGAATTTGTCGGATATTTCTGCTCGCGCTATTGAAACATTAAGATCAGTTGATCTAATAGCTTGTGAGGACACTCGCGTTACCCACAAGTTGTTAGATCATTTTGATATTCAAGCAAAAACTACTTCTTTACATCAGCACACATCTTGTGCAAAAGAAGAATCACTTATAAATGAAATAGTCGCCGGCCTAAATGTTGCAGTTGTAACTGACGCCGGTACACCGGCAATTTCCGATCCTGGCAGTCCATTTGTAAAAATGGCAGTTGACGCAGGAATTAATATTATTCCAATTCCAGGAGTAAGCGCTTTTACCACAGTCTTGTCTATTTGCGGATTCCCAACAAACCGTTTTACATTTGTAGGATTTCCGCCAAACAAAAAAGGAAGAAATAAATTTTTTGAAGAAATTGCTGGAATTGAACATACGGTTGTCATGTATGAATCAAAACATAGAATTTTAAAAACTCTAGAACAGCTTCCACAACATCGTGATGTTATGATTGGCAGAGAGCTAACCAAAATGCACGAAACAATTTATCGCGGTAATGCTTCGCAGATTGCCGAACAAATTAAAGAATCTAGCGACAAAGGTGAATTTGTAATTGTACTGGCGCCCCAATCAAATAAACTATTATGAAAAAACTTTTTGTTACAACTGCAATACCTTATGTAAATGCCAAACCACACATTGGCTTTGCGCTTGAGGTTATTCAAACCGATGTTGTTGCGCGCTACTCACGCGAAAAATTAGGTACTGACAGTGTCCGTGCCTTAACCGGGTCAGACGAAAATAGTTTAAAAAATGTTCAAGCCGCGGAAGTTGCGGGCGAAGACACTGCCGAATTTGTAGAACGACACGCTGAGGAATTTAAAAATCTACAATCTTTATTAAATTTGTCATTTGACGATTTTATAAGAACTCGGGAAGACCGTCATATCAAAGGTGCTCAAAAACTTTGGAGCGCTTGCAACCCAGATGATATTTATAAAAAAGAATATAAAGGACTTTACTGCGTTGGCTGCGAAGCATTTTACACTGAAAAGGAAATTTCAGACGGAATGTGTCCCGAACATAAAAAAGAGTTAGAAGTTATTGAAGAAGAAAATTATTTCTTTAAATTATCAAATTACCAAAAGCGAATTGAGGAGCTAATCGAAAGTGACAATTTAAAAGTTTTTCCAAAATCACGAAAAAATGAAATTCTAAGTTTTATAAAAGGGGGACTTGAGGATTTTTCTATTTCGCGTTCACAAGAACGAGCCAAACATTGGGGTGTCTCGGTTCCGGGTGACGAATCACAAGTAATGTATGTTTGGTTTGATGCGTTAAGCAATTACATAACAGCACTTGATTACGCAAATGACGGTGATCTTTACCAAGAATACTGGCAATCAGACGAATCAAAAAAAGTTCACATGATTGGCAAGGGAATATTAAGATTCCACGCTGTTTATTGGCCTGCAATGTTAATGTCAGCCGGACTGAAGTTGCCAACCGAAATTTTCGTTCATGATTATGTAACTATTGAAGGTGAAAAGATTTCCAAATCAATCGGCAATGTCATTCATCCCAAAGAATTAGTTGATGAATTTGGAACTGACGCTGTTCGCTATTATTTTCTGCGCGAAATTCCATCTGCCGGGGATGGTGATTATTCGCGCGAAAGAATGGAATTAAGATACGCCGAGCTTGCCAATCAACTGGGAAATTTAGTTTCTCGAGTAGCGGCCATGAGCGAAAAATATTTTGATGGTCAGCTGGATAAGGTCGCCCGCGATTGGTCTGAAAAAAATCAGGTTTTAAATTCAGAAATTGAAAACTATGATTTTAAAAAATACATTGACGCTATATTTGAGGTTGTCAGTGAGGCCAACGAGATGATAGACAAACAAGCTCCATTCAAACTTGTTAAAACAGATGAGCGAGCTGCTAAAGAAGTACTATCAGACATTGCCGAAATGATTCGCTGGATCAGCCAAGCGCTTTTGCCAATTATTCCAGAATCAGCCGGCGAGATTTTAAAAAGATATTCAGGTGATAAAATTTTAACCGGAAATCCACTTTTTCCTCGTCGTGACTGATCTATTATCTATAAGCTAATAGCTATAAGCTGCGAATAACCACATATGTTTACACTCGCTGACATATTTCTAATTGCCATAGTATTATTCTTTATTTTGGTTGGTCTTCACCAGGGATTTATCAGATCGTTAGGAAGCCTTGTCGGAATGATTGGCGGAATCGCGGCTGGTTCATTTGGGCTGGCTTGGTTTTCACAAAATGTTAGTGATCTGTCAGAAAGCCCGGTTTGGACAATTACAATTTTTATAATAATAATGCTTATTTGTTCGCAACTAATTGGACTCGCATTTGAACTATTGGATAGGATTTTCAAAATCCTTTCAATCATTCCGTTTTTAAAATCAATCAATAAACTGCTTGGTGGAATTTTGGGATTGATTGAGGCGGTAATCATCCTGTCCTCTGTTTTATACTTTGTTCAAAACTATATCTCAGATCAAGGAATAATAGACGCCGTTAACACATCATTTGTAATGGGTTGGCTAGGCTGGGCACAATTGGTTATCAGTTGGTTATTTCCATTGATCATAAATCAAGCATAGGTCCTATTTGACCTATTAAGCTTATAAGGCCTATGACCCACAAATTAATAGACACTCACTGCCATGTAAACTTTCAGGCTTATAAAGATGACGCTAAAGATGTTATCGCTAGGTCTTTGGAAGATGAAATCGCAATGATTACAGTTGGTAGCCAGTCCGATACTAGTAAAACAGCAATTGAGCTTGCAGAAAAGTATGATGGAGTTTGGGCAGCCATTGGCCTGCACCCAAATCATTTATATGAACAAAAGTTTATTGATGAGCAAGAACTAAAGGCAAATGCTTTTGTAAAAACAAGATCAGAAAAATTTGATTTTGCTTATTACGCAGGTTTAGCTCACCATCCAAAAGTAGTGGCTATTGGCGAAAACGGACTTGATTACTACAGACTTCCAGACGGGGACCAGGCCCAGATGAAAGAAGATCAAAAACGAACAGCTCGTGCTCATATTGATTTGGCAAGCGAAGTAAATAAACCAATCATTGTTCATGTTCGCGACGCTCATGCCGATCAATATGAAATTCTTAAGCTGGCAATAGAGGAAGGAAAGCTAGTGCGACGAGGAGTAATTCATTGTTTCACCGGCACCTATGACGAGGCTCAAAAATACATCGAGCTTGGATTTATGATCTCGTTTACAGGAATTTTAACATTCTCAAAAGAACTGCAAGCTGTTGCCAAGGAGCTTCCGCTTTCCTCAATCATGGTTGAAACCGACGCACCCTATTTGGCGCCAACGCCTCATCGTGGAAAAAGAAACGAACCAGCTTATGTTAAACATGTAGCTGAAAAACTGGCCGAGATTAAAGGATTAAGTTTTGATGAGGTCGCAAAAGTCACAACCGAAAATGCGATTAGGTTTTTTGATTTGAAGTAGTATGAAATACGACAAACTCGTGCGCGATAAAATTCCGGAAATCCTAAAAGAAAAGGGAGTTGGGTTTAGTAGTCATATCGCTGATTAAACTGAATAAATTTAATGAGTACGCCAACTTTAGCCAATCGACGATTTTCTTGACCCATATCACCCTTTTTACACTTGTTACACTTTTTACATTTTCAACATCTATTGACCTTTTGAAGGTATCGGGCTATACTTGTGCCGCATTTTTCGTACCTGTGGATATTCAAAAAACACCAAAAAAACAGCCCTCTGACAGGTATTACTACCTGCTTGGAGTTAAGGCGGCGGGTGATTTTGGAGTAACAATAGCAATACCAGCATTGATAGCGGCGTATCTGGGCAAAAGGCTCGATATCCACTTTGGTACATCGCCATGGCTGTTGGTACTAGGCTTCACTATCGCTTTTGTTTTGACAGCGATCTTCGCAGTACGGAAAGCAAAAAGATATGCGAAACTTTATGAACAAGGACCGAGGGATTAAAACCGCATTTGTAAGCATACCGCTCGCAGCTGAGCCGATTTTTGAAATCGGTCATTTTACAGTCACAAATTCAATGCTCAACGCCTACATTGCGGTTGGGTTTTTTATTTTAGTGGCCATAATCGCTTCGCGTCGAAAATCACTTGTTCCAAAAGGAATTCATAATATTATAGAAACTGTTATTGAGTTCGCTCTACTTGAGATAGAAAAAGTTACTCAAGACAAAAAAAATGCCAGAAAATTCCTACCACTCATTGCGACAATTTTCTTTTTTGTTCTCGTAAGTAATTGGATGGGACAAATTCCAGGGACTGGATCAATTGGAATTTGGGGCTATATGCATGAAGAATTAGAATTGATTCCACTACTTCGTCCAGCAACAGCAGATCTCAATATGACCCTCGCTATTGCTTTTGTTGCAATTTTATCAACACACTTGGCAGGAATGAAGTCTCAGGGAATATTTAATCACTTTAGTAAATTCTTCAACCTTAAAGGTATTTGGCTGTCACTTAAAAAAGGACCAATGGCAATAATCGTAGCTGTGGTTGAATTTTTCATCGGACTAATTGAAATCATCGGTGAGTTCGCTAAAACACTTTCACTTTCACTTCGACTTTTTGGAAACATTTTTGCCGGTGAAGTACTAATGACAGTAATGCTTAGCCTAATGTCTTATATAATTCCAATTCCATTTATTTTTCTGGAACTTTTAGTTGGGATTATTCAGGCCACGGTTTTTGCCATGCTTACCCTTGCTTTTATGGTGGTGGCAACAATGAGTCACGGCAACCACGAAGAGGAACACAGTGAAACACACAAACAAGCAGAAGCTCATGCTTAGTGCGACTGTCTGTTTTCATCAAGCTTGGTGGAAACAGATTGTCCCGTTAATAACATAAATAACTAATATTATGGACGCAGAGACAATGACACTTTTGGCAAAAGCACTTGCCATTGGAGTTGGATCAATTGCACCAGCTCTTGCGATTGGATTCATTGGTATGAAAGCCATGGAATCAATCGGACGAAACCCAGAGGCATCCGGAAAACTATTTACTCCAATGCTTCTTGGAATGGCTTTCGCGGAAGCGATCGCTATTTATGCACTTATTATTGCATTTACGCTTTAATAAATTGACATTGATGATGTCCGTAGGGGCGAGGCGACGCCTCGCCCCTACGACGAGATTATCGAGAATGAATTTATTAAGAATTTACAAAGTAGGAGCACGGCATGCCGTGCTCCTACGACGAGATCTATGGACGAAGAAACAGCAGGAACAATTCAGGAAACACATGAGGAAACTCAAACTGAATCAGAAAATCCAATTGTGGCCGTTGCCGGTCAGTTTGGATTAAACGGTCAAATGTTTACCGCTCAACTTATAAACTTTTTACTTGTTTTAATTGTCTTGTGGCGCTTTGCATACCGACCAATTGTAAGAATGCTAGATGAACGCGAAGAAAAAATCGAAAAAAGCGTTAAGCAAGCCGATGAGATTGAAAAACGAGTTTCAGAAATAGAAAAAGAACGCGATGAAGTAATGAACACTGCCAGACGCGAAGCTCAAGAAATCGCTGACAAAGCTCACAAGCAAGGAGAAGAAAGACGAGAGGAAATCATTGGCGCAGCCAAACGGGAAGTTGAAAGAGTGATTGTAAAAGGCAAAGAACAGTTAGTCGCGGAAAAAGAAGCCATGATGCGAGAACTAAAAAAAGAAATCATTGATATTGCCATGAAGGCAGCCACCAGAATTGCAGAAGATCAAATCGATGAATCAAAATCAAAGTCACTTGCAGAAGAAGCGGTTCGTAAAATGATTTAGTATGAAAATAGACGCAAAACAATTTGCGCGGATTTTGATAGAAGCTGTTGAAGGCCGAAAATCAGAAGATGTAACAGCAATTATCAAAGAGTTTGTAAATATTCTCAAAGAAAAACAGATGCTTGATAAATGGCGAGACATTGAAAGAGCAATCCATACGATCTGGAAAGAAAAATACGGCGCCTCAAGCATTAAAATACTTTCTGCTCACACACTAAATGATGAAACCAGAAAAATGATTAATAGCATCGCGCCAGGAGCTGATTTAAAAGAAAGAGTTGACGAGCAACTAATCGGTGGTGCCGTAATCAGAATTGATGATACTAGAATAGACGGCTCGGTCGTAGGCAAATTACAAAATTTGAAACAAGTATTAATGAAATAGGTCCCATAGGACCAATAAGACCTATATATGACTACCAAGAGTGAAATAATTGAAGAATTAAAAAAGCAGGTCCAAGCTTTTCAATCTGACGCTAAGGTTGAATCAGTTGGAACAGTGCTTTCGGTTGCCGACGGAGTTGTTCGCATCAGCGGACTAGCTGATGCTAAATCAATGGAACTTGTTGATTTCGGAAAAAACGTTTTCGGAGTTGCGCTTAACGTAGAGGAAGAATCAGTTGGTGCAATTGTGCTTGGCGATCCAAGTCAAATCAGAGAAGGAAACACTGTAAAATCAACCGGACGAATTCTTTCAATTCCTGTTGACGAAAGTGTTGTTGGTCGTGTTATCAATCCACTCGGTGTCGAACTGGACGGAAAGGGAAAAATCACAGCTACCAACTTGCAGGCTATCGAAAAGATCGCTCCAGGTGTTATTACTCGAAAATCAGTTGATACCCCGGTTCACACCGGACTTAAAGCTATTGACGCCTTAATCCCGATCGGTCGTGGTCAACGCGAACTTATTATCGGCGACCGTCAAACTGGAAAAACAGCAATTGCAATTGATACTATCATCAACCAAAAAGGTGAAAACATGAAGTGTATTTATGTAGCAATTGGACAAAAAGAATCAAAGATTGCAGCTATCACAGCTCGCCTGGAAAAAGCAGGGGCCATGGAATACACAACTATTGTGCTTGCCGGAGCCAGTGACCCAGCGTCTTTGGCCTACATTGCGCCTTACGCAGGTTGTGCAATTGCTGAATACTTTATGGCTAAAGGCGAAGATGTTTTGGTAATTTATGATGATCTTTCCAAACACGCCTGGGCTTATCGTGAAATCTCGCTTCTACTTCGTCGTCCACCAGGACGCGAAGCTTATCCGGGAGATGTGTTTTACCTGCACTCAAGACTACTTGAGCGTTCTGCCCGACTAAGCGATGAATTTGGTGGTGGATCAATTACAGCCTTGCCGATTATTGAAACCCAAGCTGGCGATGTGTCCGCTTATATTCCAACTAATGTTATTTCAATTACTGACGGTCAGATTTTCTTGGAAAGCGATCTTTTTTACAAAGGTCAAAGACCGGCTCTTAATGTTGGGCTTTCAGTCTCTCGAGTAGGATCAGCTGCTCAAACCAAAGCCATGAAATCAGTTTCAAAAACACTTAAAGTTGATTTGGCTCAGTATCGTGAACTTGAAGCTTTTGCCCAATTCGCTACCGACCTTGATGAAGCTACAAAAAAACAGCTGGATCGCGGAGCTCGTTCAATGGAGTTAATGAAGCAAAAACAGTATTCACCGATTCCTTTTGAAAAACAATCAGTGATGATTTTTGTACTAAACGAAGGTTATCTAGACGATGTTGAAGTTGGAAAAATATTGGAGTTTGAAGAAAAGTTTTTGCACTTTATGGAGTCTAGTGCCTCTGGTGTGTTAAAAACAATTCATGACGAAAAGGAAATTTCAGACAGTTCAAAAAAAGAAATCAAAAACTACATAGAAGAATTTGAGAAGACATTTAACTAAAGCCATTAGCTATTAGCCCTTAGCTATTAGGGAAAACTAATAGCTAACAGCTATAAGCTAAGAGCTAAAATATGAGTGCTAACGCAAAAGTTGTAAAACGCAGAATCAAATCAATCGCCAACACGATGAAAATCACCAAGGCGATGGAGCTTGTGGCTGCTTCAAAAATGCGTAGGGCAACATCGGCAGCTACAGACACTCGCCCATTTGCAAAACTTTCCTGGCAAACAATTACCTCAGTGGGAATTTATGCTCCAAATGTTTCTCATCCACTTTTGCAAAGCAATGATGAAGCTGAAAAAATACTTTTAGTTTTATTTACATCAGACCGTGGACTGGCGGGAGGATATAACTCAAACATGGTAAAAAAATCAATTGAGTTACTGCGAGAAAATAAAGAAACGCCTTTTGATCTGATATCAGTTGGTAAAAAGGGGGACATGGCGCTGTCTAAGAAAAAAGTTAATGTTATAGCAACTTTTGAAGGCCTGACTAACAAACCGGTGTTTGGTGATATTTTACCAATCTCAAAACTTATCCTAGACGGTTACATGAATGGTGAGTACAAAAAAGTTGTACTTGGGTACACAGACTATATTTCCGGGCTTGAGCAAAAACCAAGACTTCTAGAGCTGCTACCATTCAGCACTCCAGACAAGAAACTTGGTAATGTCGATAAAACCACAAATGGAACAAATGGAAACGGAAAAACTGAATATACTTTTGAGCCAAACGCGCAAGAGGTGTTAAATAGAACATTGCCAAGACTGATTGAAACAATGCTTTACCAAGCGCTTCTGGAGTCGACTGCGTCTGAACACTCTGCCCGCATGATGGCCATGCGTAACGCCAGCGACGCCGCTAACGAAATGCTTGAAGAATTAAAGTTTACCTATAACAGAATCCGCCAGGCTGGAATTACTCAAGAGATTGCCGAAATTTCAACCGGAAAAGCGGCTCTTGAATCAATGAATAATTAACTATAGGTCTTATAGGCCCTATGCGACTTAAAAGATAAAAAGAAATAAACCCTATTATGAAAACTGGAAAAATATCATCAATCATCGGAGCTGTTGTCGATGTTCGCTTCGAAGGTGAAGTGCCTGACATCAGAACCGCTCTTGAAGTAAAAAACGGCAAAGATACGCTTGTGCTTGAAGTTGCTCAACAACTTGGAAATGGAGTTGTTAGAACTGTGGCTATGAGTGCCACGGACGGTTTACAGCGTGGTCTTGAAGTTGTAAACACCTGTAGTCCGATTACCGTGCCGGTTGGACCTGAAACTTTGGGAAGAATGTTTGATGTCAACGGGAATGTAATCGATGGGATGGCTGAGATCAAAACAGATAAAAGATATCCAATTCACCGCAGTGCGCCAGACTTTAAGGATCAATCAACCGAGGTTGAGGTTTTTGAAACCGGAATTAAAGTTATTGACCTAATTTGTCCAATTCTTAAAGGTGGAAAGTCCGGACTTTTCGGTGGAGCCGGAGTTGGAAAAACGGTTTTGATTCAAGAAATGATTCACAACCTGGCCAAAGAACACGGTGGATATTCAGTTTTTGCTGGAGTTGGAGAGCGAACTCGTGAAGGAAATGACTTGTATCACGAAATGAAAGAATCAGGAGTGCTTGATAAAACTGTTCTTACTTTCGGCCAGATGAACGAACCACCTGGAGCCCGCGCCCGTGTAGCCTTGTCAGGATTGGCCATGGCCGAGTATTTCCGCGATGAAGAAAACAGAGATGTGCTGATGTTTATCGACAACATTTTCCGTTTTACTCAAGCCGGTTCCGAGGTTTCCTCTCTTTTGGGAAGAATTCCGTCAGCTGTTGGATATCAACCAAACCTAGCGACAGAAATGGGAGAGTTGCAAGAACGAATTACCTCAACCAACAAAGGATCAATTACCTCAATTCAGGCCGTTTATGTGCCAGCGGACGATCTTTCCGATCCGGCGCCAGCCACAACTTTCGGACACTTGGATTCAACCGTTGTGCTCTCACGATCATTGGCTGAGTTGGCAATCTATCCGGCTGTTGATCCACTAGACTCAAACTCAAACATTCTTGACCCAAACATTGTTGGCCAAGAACATTATGATACTGCCCGTGGCGTTCAGAAAGTATTACAGCGCTACAAAGATTTGCAAGATATTATTGCCATCTTGGGTATGGATGAGCTTTCTGACGAAGACAAACTAACAGTTGCTCGCGCCCGCAAAATTCAAAAATTCCTTTCTCAACCTTTCAGCGTAGCTGAACAATTCACCGGATCACCTGGAAAATACGCTAGTATTAAAGATACTGTTCGTGGATTTAAAGAGATTTTGGAAGGAAAGCATGATGACAAACCGGAGCAGGCTTTTTACATGAAAGGAACTATTGATGAGGTCACAAAATAAGACCTATGCAGAAAATTAACCTAAAAATCGTAACACCAGAAAGAACCGTTTTCGAAGACTCGGTTGATTCGATTTCTGTTATGACAGAAATCGGTGAGATTACTATTTTACCAAATCATGCCCCATTGGTTTCGCTTTTGCGCTCCGGTGAGATGAGATTAAAAGATGGTGGAAATGAATCACTTCTAGCTGTTTCAACCGGACTAATTGAAGTTAGGAACGAAAATTCGGTTGTGGTTTTGGCTGATTCTGCCGAAAGATCTGAAGAATTGACCTTAGAAGAAATTGAAAAAGCTAAAGACTTGGCCGAAAAGCGCTTGCAAGAAGCAAGAAATCAAGGTGATGTTGTCTATGCCGACGCCTTAGTTCACCTAGAAAGAGAATTGGCGCGTTACAAGGTAGCCAGAAAAGGGAAGTATAGGGATGTTGGAAAGCAGTAGACAAAAGCTTTTAGCTATTAGCTTATAGATTATAAAAAATCTACCCTGGCAATGGGTTGATTTTTTTATGCTTTTCTGACAAACTATCAGCGCAACCCAGGAGGTATTCATGTCGGAACCATTCATCTTCTGCTTCCCACTGACTGAAGAAGACACAGGTCACCTGTCGATGAAAGATGTCGCCACCGTGTTCGAAAAGCTCGGAATTACGGCCGTGCCAACGACACCTGTGGCCATGGACAAAGGTGTCATGAGCTACCAGCCTCGCAATAGTCCGAACGTGGCTGTGGTCGCTTTCTCGTACATGGATCCGCACGTCAGCCCTGAACGAAGGGTAGCACTATTCAAGCTGATGCAAGACAGAAATGTCATCGCACTCGTACTGAGAAGCTCGAAAGAAGAAGACCGCATCATCATCGGTCCGGCTCTGCGCGCCTATGCCAATGCCAGACTAGTGAGCGGCAGTGCGCCAGGTCAGCGATCCTTCTTCGCTGACCCCAAAAACCGCCCCCTGTAGCCCTCGCGCTACAATTCACGACCACCAGCCTCTCCGGCGCGGTGGTCCAATTTTTTATTGATGAGTGGCAAACAAACTGGTAATCATAAATTTATATTTAGTACGAAATTTGACATTACAAAGTGATAAGAGCAAAATAAAGTCATAAAATTTATGTCTAAAATCAAATTACTGAAGTATCTTTTTCTAAATTCTAATCTGACTGAACCGGAAAATAATTACAAAAAAAATAAAGATGTTGATCTTGAGACTATAGGTACCGAACTTAAGACCATTATAAAAAAGCTTTATAATGGTCGCTCTTTGCGTATCAGAGCCGTTGATGGTGGGTCAACAAATGCCGAGGAAATGGAATTAATAGCACTTGGAAATGCTTATTATGATATAGAAAGATTTGGCTTAAGCTTTGTTGCTTCACCGCGCCACGCCGACATGCTATGGGTAACTGGCCCGGTGACCAGAAATCTAGAGCGCGCCGTAAAAACCACCTATGAGGCAGCGCCTCATCCGTGTATTGTTGTCGCGATCGGTGATGGCGCTTGTACAGGTGGAATCTGGAAGGATTCATATGCCGTTGTCGGACCGGTAGAATCGGTAATCCCTGTTCATATTAAGATTCCGGGCGACCCACCAAGTCCAAAGCAAATACTTAGTGTTATTTTACAATCCTTGAGAAATTAATATTGATATGAACACCCAAATGATTGTATTTTTAATTTGGTTTTCTTTGATTGGCTCATTTTCAGCCTCCATTATCGCGCTTCTCGGACGCCGATTTATTATTCAAAAAATAAGTTTAGCAATACTGAGTATAGCCGCTTTGGTTGGCGCTATTTCCAGTATTTTATTTTTTCTTAGTGCCCAAGCTAATATTATTATCGGCAGCAGCTCGATTCTTTTCGGATCAGTCTTTGAAATTGACTATTTGTCCGCATTATTTTTCTTCATAGTAAATACAGTTATTTGTATAGTTGCTTTATTCAGTATCGGATATTTACCGCTATACTCAAAAACATATAATTTACAGTCAGTCACGTTCTTAATGGCGTTGTTTATTTTTGGCATGCAACTTGTTTTAATTTCAACGACCCCAATCAGTTTTTTAGCAGGCTGGGAAATAATGTCCTTCACTTCTTTATTTTTGGTTTTTACCGATAAGCAGACTGAATCTATTAAAGCCGGCTTGCTTTATTTGATAATGACACATCTTGGCGCCGGTGCGATTCTCGCCAGTTTTTCAATCTTATCAAAGGGTTTATTTTTTGCATCATTCGATGAAATTTCAATAATATCTTCAGATTTATCAATTGGGTTGCTCGGGGTAACATTTGCTCTGGCTGTCTTTGGTTTCGGATCAAAGGCAGGCTTATGGCCATTTCATGTTTGGCTGCCGGAGGCTCATCCTCAAGCACCAAGCAATATTTCGGCTTTGATGTCCGGTGTAATGTTGAAGGTGGCACTGTACGGATTTCTACGACTGGCGTTATCTGTTTGGCCGACACTCCCAACAGGTTGGACATATATTATTATTTTCATAGGATTGATAACCGCCGTCTATGGCGTTCTATATGCGGTAGTTGAAAATGATTTAAAAAAAATACTGGCTTATTCATCAATGGAGAATTTAGGCTTACTTTTTTCAATGGTTGGAGTGGCATTATTTGCTCAATCAATCAATCAGCCGCTGTTATTTACAACAGCGATCACGGCAGTGATAATTCACACTTTCGCACACGCACTTTTTAAATCAGGATTATTTATGGGAGCCGGGGTGATTATGAGCCAAGCTCATAGCCGAAGTTTGGAAGTGATGGGGGGACTTGCCCACTATATGCCAAAATTTTCAGGATTGATACTGTTCTTAATCCTTACTGCTGTCGCCTTACCACCATTCTCCGGTTTTATCGGTGAATGGATATTCCTCCAAGAAATCATAAACACAATTATTTCAATTTCCCAACTCAATCAAGGTTTATTGATTACGGTGTTGGCGACTTTCTCTTTTGTCGGTGGTTTATCAATTTTTGCAATGGTAAGAATGTTTGCTCTAATCTTCCTAGCCGGCTCGCGCAGTAAAGAAATCACACACGCCAAAGAACCGAATTTTTTGCTCTCATTGTCTGTCGCCCTGACAGTCATCGCATCCGTTATCCTTGGACTCGGAGCGCCATCCATACTAAAAATAATCGGATTAGGTTCTCTAACGATAAATAACGGTCTTAAAACATCATTAGCTCTCACAGACGGTAACTATAATCCTTTACTGATCGGGAGTTTGATAATTGGCTCTATCATACTGGTATTTTCTTTGCGGTATATTTTCAGCAAAAGAAAATTTGAACGAGCCTATCACACATGGGACTGTGGGCAACCGATAAACTCTCAAATGGAATACACCGCAACGGCATTTTCCGCTCCTATTCGCTTTTTCTTCAACATACTGTTCAGTTTTAATAAAAAAATCATTGACACGCGCATAATCCCCAACAATAAATGGATGATTTCACGTCATATCGAATTAAATAGAAAACACATTTGGTTTGAATTATTTTACCGACCGATAGCGCGTCTTACACTTCTCTTATCCACACTTGTACGACGGATACAGAATGGAATAATCCAATTTTATATATCATTGATTGTACTAGCTTTGATTAGCACTGTTTTTCTATCAATATGACAATAATTCTCGGCTTTATTCAGTTGGTTATAATCCTAAGTCTTGCACCTTTTTGCATCGGCTTGGTTCGATTTTTCAAAGCACGACTACAAGGCAGGAGGGGAGCTAATCCGTTTCTGTCTTATTTTTCTCTTGCCACTTTGATGCGCAAGCAAATGGTAATTTCAACCAATACAACTTGGGTTTTTCGTTTGGTACCTTATGTCGTTCTTGGTAGCACTGTTGTCTTGGCTTTCATTCTGCCCTTGATTACTTTTGGTTATTCAAGCAATTTGTTTGTGGTTGCTGGCATTTTGATGATTGGCGCGATCTTCCTTGTTTTTGGCGGAATTGATTCTGCCAGTGCCTTTGGCGGAATGGGTGCTTCCAGAGAGATGACAATTTCCGCGCTTTTGGAACCGACGATAATTATCACATTGGCAGGTTTCGCAGTTGTCACCGGTACATCGGATATCGGCGATATGGTTGCCGCGCAAATTACTATTATACAAACTCCGCACATAATCTTAAGTATCGGCGCCTTGATTATGATTGCTTTGTCTGAAAATAAACGATATCCGATTGATAACCCATCTACCCATTTGGAGCTCACAATGATTCATGAAGCGATGGTGCTTGAATACTCCGGTCCATATTTGGCAATGTTGGAGTTCGCAAGTTACATAAAAATCACTATCTTTGCATTACTACTTTCAAATATCATTTGGCCATCTTTATTTTTGCTTGAGAGCGTTGATTTTATTTCAATCGCAACCATTATTATTCTGACGATCGCCAAGCTGATAATTTCGATGGCGCTACTTGCGTTTTTTGAATCGATAATCACAAAAATACGTCTCTATAGAATGCAAGAATATTTAACTGGCGCATTTTTACTTGGTCTCGCCGGCTTGGTAATAGCTTTAATTACAAATACCTTATGATGTCATTGACTCTTTGGAGCAATTTATTTACAGCCGGCTTGCTGATGTTTTCATTAATATTAATCAGTAAGCATCGACTACCGGCTTTAATACGCCATTTTGTTTTTGCATCACTGTGTTTGGCCGGATTAATCCTAACTAATTCGCTAATACACGGTGACGAACATGAAATGTATGTTGTCATAGGAACAATAATTATTAAGGTCATTGCGATACCAATAATAATGACTAATTCGGCTCGTCGTGTGCATGCTTCAATGCAACTGAAATTTTATTTGAAACCAACGGCGACCTACTTCATACTGGCAATTATGTTAATGGGGATCGCTTACATGACCCAACTCTTTCCGGTAATACCATTTGTTTCCTCATCTTTAATAATTATCGGATTTATATTAATGATTATACGCAAAGATTTATATTCTCAAATCATAGGATTTATGACCATTGAAAATGGAATAGCGACATTCGGAATACTTTCAATGATTGGAATTCCATTAACCATAGAAGCGGGAATATTATTAACGTTGACAACCGGTGTAATCATTATGGCTATTTTAAGTCGCCAAATTCAAGAAGAATACGCAACTGGTGACACCTCAAGTCTAACCGAACTTACCGAATAAATATGATGTCTATTTTTTCAGCTCTTTTGTTATTGACTACTGTTGTTGTCTATTTCGCTCAAACAGAGTCACAAATACGACGATTCTCTGTTTTGATGTCCACTGTAACCGCTGTCAGTATAATCGGCGTCGCTTTATTAGCCTTAATAAATAAAATTACTTTATCCATTGGCGGTTTATTCAAGGCAGATGAGTTCAGTTTGCTCTTTGTAATTTTGATTTCTTTTTGTTATTTAACCGCGACCATAGTCAGTTACCGTTACATAAATGTTGAATATGGTGAAAAAATCATATCTTTAAACCAAGTAAGATTGTATTTTTGTCTCCTACCGATATTCATCCTTAGTATGTTAATGACGGTATTGGCGGATAATTTAGGTATCCTCTGGATTGGTCTCGAAGGTACAACTCTTGCCACAACCTTGCTTGTTGCCATGTATCGTGGCGATGCCGCCATCGAAGCCGCTTGGAAATATATAATCCTTTGTTCAATCGGTATCAGTTTAGGTCTTCTGGGTATGATGATTTTTATATATACCGGTGTGACTGATGCCGGTCTATTTTCCTTTACTTCTCTTTCATTCTCGTCTCTACAAAATAAAGCTGAATTTCTTAATCACGACACAATTCGTTATGGTTTTATTTTCATTTTTATAGGACTTGGTACAAAAGTAGGTTTTGTTCCAATGCATACTTGGTTACCGGACGCACACAGTAAAACACCATCACCTATCAGCGCGTTGTTATCGGGGATACTATTAAATATAGCCTTATACTCAATTTTACGTTTTAAAAGTATTGTGGACATATCACTTAGCTCAGAACAATGGACTGACCACATCTTTTTAGCTTTTGGCGTTCTTTCCGTGACAGTCGCGAGTTTATTTCTATTACAACAACGCAATTATAAACGCATGCTGGCTTATTCAAGTATTGAACATATGGGTATTATGGCATTTGCAATCAGTCTCGGGCCAATCGGATTGGTTGCAGCCTTGTTGCACACTATCGCTCATACATTAACAAAACCATTGCTATTTTTTGGAGCCGGGGAAATATTATTGTCATATCGAACTACAAAAATTGAAGGTGTAAGAAATGTTATGCGTAAATTACCTATAACCGGCACGCTGACCACGCTTGGACTTTTAATGATTTTAGCCGTGCCGCCATCCGCTCTGTTTACGAGCGAATTCATGACATTGGGTTTGGGCTTGCAACAACATCCTTGGTTGTCTTCACTGATTTTGATTTCATTATCAATAGCTACATTCAGCATGTTACACAGCGTTATCACAATGTTGTATGGCCAAGAAAACGACCGTAAAGTATTTCCAAAAGAAAAATGGAACATTACCCATTCCGTAATGTCTGTTCAACTTATATTAATAATAATTACCGGTTTACTGGCTACGACACCACAAGCACTGCAAGTACTGAATAATATAGCAAAATCTATTTAATCATATGCTCGTTCAAGAAATATTAACAAAACTTGGTATTGTCGGTGAAACTGAAAAATCAACTACATTCGTCAGTTTGAATCGCGAAATATTTACAATCGTTTGCAGTCGATTGAGCAATGAATTTACCTTAAGAATGGCTGTGCTTTACGCAACCGACAATCGTCAATCAAATCATTCCTTCGGACTGCACGCCGTATTCAGCCTAGACGAAACGGGTGAATGGCTGCAAATATCAACGGCTTTACCCGAATCTGACCCTACTTATGAGTCTCTGACGAAAACAATTATGTCAGCTCACTGGTATGAAAGATACGCAATGGATATGTTCGGTATTGTTGCGATCGGCCACCCTGATCCTCGCCGCCTTGTTCACCATGAAAATATTCCCTTAAACACATTCCCATTAAGAAAAGATTTCGCCTGGAATACAAAACTCAAACACGCAAATACCATATATCCAATGCATCATGTAACCGGAGCAGAAGGAATTTATGAAATTCCGGTTGGACCGATTCACGCCGGTATAATCGAACCAGGTCATTTTCGTTTCAATGTCATAGGCGAACGAATAATTACATTGGAAGGTAAGTTATTCTTTACACATAAAGGTATTGAAAAAATCCTCGAAAACAAAAGTCCCATCGAAGCTTTGCCATTCATAGAAAAAATTTCCGGCGATATGGCCATTTCTCACACCTTGGCTTTTTCACAAGCCATTGAGAGTATTTCCGATATAAAAATTTCGCCTCGCGCTCGTCAATTACGGACACTATTAAACGAAATTGAGCGCATTACAATGCATATTTTTGATATTTCAAATATCTGTGGAATGGGTACCGGATTTACGGTTATAGCCTCACAAGGATTTAAAATTAAAGAAAGACTGATGCGCTTGTCACAAGAAGTGTGCGGAAACCGTTTTTGGCGAGGCCTCATTATTCCGGGTGGTCTATCACAGGATTTATCATCGACGGAATTGGATAATATTCAAATGACTATCAATAAAGCAAATGATGATCTGCAAAATTTGATTAAAATATGTCACGATAATGATGGATTGAGAGAACGATTGGAAACAACGGGAATTTTAAAAAAAGAAGCCGCCTTAGCTTATGGTGCGGTTGGTTTAACAGCCAGGGCATCGGGGATTGATATTGATGTCAGACGCGATCATCCATATGCAAGTTATGCGGAATTGAAGCCTAAGATAATAATGCTGGAAATCGGTGATGTTTATTCTCGATTCAAAATGCGTTATCGTGAATTAAAAGTCAGTACCGCCATGATCAACCAAATTATTAAAACAATCAAAAAAGATAACATATCATCAACAAACAAAAATAATGACGGCTTGGGAATCTCGGCTGTTGAATCTTGTCGCGGTGAAATTATAACTATCGTTCAGATAAAAAATGGTGTTATTGAGCGTTGCGTGGTAAGAGATCCATCATTTTGCAATTGGCCATTATTTGGTGAAATCGGTCCAGGAAATATTGTTCCCGATTTTCCGCTCTGCAATAAATCGTTAAATCTAAGTTATTCCGGAAACGATATGTAAATAATCAGTGAGATGAAATATCATCATAGTGCCATTAAAAGCATATTCTGATAAGATACGCCTATGCCCGATAATCTCCTTGAAAATCTAAACGAAGAGCAACTTGCCGCCGTTACCCACGGTGAGGGGCCTTTAATGATAATCGCCGGTGCTGGAACCGGAAAAACCACAGCAATCACCCAGCGCATTGCTTGGTTAATAGAACAACAAAAAGCCAAACCAGATGAAGTGTTGGCGCTTACTTTTACTGAAAAATCTGCTACTGAAATGGAAGAGCGAGTGGACCAGCTTTTACCAATTGGTTATATTGATCTCTGGATCTCAACCTTTCACGCTTTTTGTGAGCGCGTACTCCATGAAAATGCGCTCGAAATTGGCCTGCCGGATCAGTTCAATCTTCTGGATGATGTAGATACTTTTCTTTTAATGCGAAAAAATCTGGATAGATTTAATTTGGATTATTATCGACCACGCGGAAATCCAACCAGATTTATTCGAGCAATGCTATCACATTTTTCTAGAATAAAAGACGAGGTAGTTTCTCCGGACGAATATTTGCAGTTTGCTCAAAACTTAAAAATGAATACTGACAGTTTTGAAGGGGTGGCGTCCGAAGAACAAGCAGCCGATCTTTCTGAAATTGAACGCATTAGCGAGATTGCCGGCGCTTATCATCTTTATCAACAAATCTTACTTGAAAATCAAGCGCTCGACTTTGCCGATCTTGTTTCCTATACAATCGAATTGTTTCGTAAGCGACCAAAAATCCTTAAAAAATATCAAGATCAATTTAAATACATTTTAGTTGATGAGTTCCAAGACACAAACTTTGCTCAATACGAACTAATCAAACTTTTAACAAAAGGACCATACAACATCACCGTTGTTGGTGACGACGACCAATCAATTTATAAATTTCGCGGAGCATCACTTTCAAACATCATGCTTTTCCGTGAAGATTTTCCAAGTGCAAAAAATATTGTCTTAAATAAAAACTACCGCAGTCGCGCTCAAATTTTAGACAAGGCTTACACTTTAATCCAAAAAAATAATCCAAATCGCCTAGAGGTTAAAGAGAACTTAAACAAAAAATTAGTAGCACACCGCCAGGAAGAAGGCAAAATTGAGCATTACCATTCAGACTCAATCGACGACGAAGTATCAGCTGTAATTGAAAAAATAATAGAATTAAAAAAGCAAGATGATTGTAACTGGCATGATTTTTGTATTCTTACTCGCGCCAATGACAGTGCTGAACCGTTTTTAGAAGCAATGGACTCAATTCGCTTGCCATACCGTTTTATGGCGCTTTCCGGACTGTACACAAAGCCGATTATTATTGACGCTTTAGCATATCTGCGGGTTTTAGATCAATCGCACACCAGTCCGGCAATGTATCGAATTCTTTCCCATCCAATTCTTGGCATAAGAAGTGCAGATATTGCCGAGCTTTCACTTTACTGTCGGCTTAAAGGGATTTCGATGCTAGACGCCATGAAAACAGCACTTAACATTAGTGATGAAGGCAAAACAAAAATCCGTGATTTACTTTTACTGCTCCACAATTTACGCGAAATTGCCAGACGAAAATCTGCGGGCGAAGTTTTTGTTGAAACTATTAAGCAATCAGGGCTACTCGGTGAGGTGATGAAATTGGATGATAGGGAACAAATGGAACAAAATGATCTGCTTCAGCAATTTTTTGCCAGAATTAAAAAATTCGAAGTTGGAGCCGAAGATAAATCACTTCATGCCTTTTTAGAAGAGTTTGAACACGAACGAAACGCAGGCGAAGCCGGTGGACTTAAAACTGATATTGAGGCCGGGCCTGATGTTATAAATGTAATGACCGTTCACGCCTCAAAAGGATTGGAATTTAAATATGTGTTCATAATTAACCTGGTTGAACAAAGATTTCCTTCAACCAGAAGATCTGATCCAATTGAAATTCCGGAAGGCTTAATAAAAGAAAGATTAAACTCGGAAGGTGATTTTCATATTGAAGAAGAAAGACGACTATTTTATGTGGCGCTCACCAGAGCCAAAGAAGGAGTTTTTCTATTTTCAGCTGACGACTACGGAGGAACCAGAAAACGAAAACCGTCGCGGTTTTTGGCAGAGCTTGAGATCGAGACGAAACCCATAAACATAACGGGTGCTTTTAATCAGCCTGAACAAATAAAAACAAACGACCCCAACCTAAAAGCTATCAGCTATAAGCTACCGGCTACGCTTTCTTTTACCCAAATTGCAGCTTTTTCTACCTGCCCACTACAATATAAATTTGCTCACATTTTAAAGATTCCTGTTTTTGGCAAACATCAAATGAGTTTTGGAAAATCAATGCATAATTCCATGCAAAAAATTATGGAGTCGCAAGTTCGTAAGCAAGCTACTCTGTTTGACCAAGAGGGAACTACCAGCTTGATTGACCTGAGCGAGATGCTGCAAATTTACGAAGATAATTGGATAGATGAATGGTATCCAAACGAGGAAATCAAGCTGGAATATTTTGAAAACGGAAAACGAGCCATAACTGATTATTATAAAATTCTACAAAAGCAAAAACCGGAAGTAGCATTTTTAGAAAAAGGTTTTACACTAAAAATTCGTGGCGTTGCCATTAAAGGTCGAATTGACAGAATCGATAAGATTGAAGACGGTTACGAAATTATTGATTACAAAACCGGCCAGGCAAAAATAAAACTTGACTGGCAAGACCGTCGTCAACTTTTGCTTTATGCCATAGCAGTAGAACAATGTTTTAATCCACCGATAAAAGTAAAAAAACTGACTTACCATTATTTAGAAGACAACTCTTGTGTTAGTTTTGAGCCAAAAGAAAAAGATGTAGAAAAACTAGAAAATGAAATTCTAGAAACTGTAGACGCCATAAAAAAATCTGATTTTTCTGCCAAACCCGGATTTATGTGTTCTTATTGTGATTTTAAAGATATCTGCGAATTTAGTGATGTATGACCTGGTCTGATAACAATACAAAACCAGTTAATAAAAATCGTCAGCGCCGGTTTAGCAAAAACGCAGCGCCAATTGGCGGAATTTTAAGCGACGCCGTTGGTCGTCACGGAATTGGCTGGCAAATAAAAGCCGCCATGGCTGTAAAGTTTGCAAACAAGATCCTGGATGATTTAATTGAACCTAATCTGCGTGATGATATTCGCGCTATTTCTTTTGTAAGCGACCAGTTAACGCTTAGTTGCAGACACGCCCCGGCTAGCAATTTAGCAAATTCTTATAGAACTCAACTTCAAGAAAGACTGGAGCGTGAATTGCCAGATATAAATATTGTTAATATTTTTTGCAAAGTTGACCCCTACGGATTAGATAGCAAAAGCCAAATTGGGGTATAATATTTAAAAATTCTAAGCATGAAATCTGAAATTAGAAACAAATCCGAAATTAGAAGCACTAAATTTGGAATTTTGATTTTCGAATTTGTTTAGAATTTAGTTTTTCTAATTAATAAAATATGAATTTAAAGCAATACTTAGCTTTTTTAACTTTTGGAACGATTGTCTCGTGGTTTGCTTTTGTTGTGATTATCATCAATATAGATCCGGTCACAGCTGGCGTCTTGGCTTTCTTTATTCTTTACGCCTCTATGTTTTTTGGACTGCTCGGACTTTTTAGTTGTGTGGCGACATTTGTGCGCGCAATTAAGTCACCGAAACAGGCAGTTGAAAAAGTAATGAAAATATCTTTGCGCCAAGGCTTTATTTTGGCGGTTTTAATAGAAGGGGCCTTGATTTTATCAAGTCAGAATAAATTGACCTGGTGGATGCTTTTGCTAATTGTGGCCTGTGTGGGGATTTTAGAGTTTGTTTTTGTTTCGTTTTCAAAAGATTCCCAAGATTAGCCACATCCCCAACCATGCTTGATACATCTCCCATTTTTGGATAAGATAAGGTCTCAAAGTGGGATATGTTGAACAAATTTTTTGGACGATTCTCGGAGGATATAGGTATTGATTTAGGTACTGCAAATACCCTTGTTTTTGTTAAAGAAAAAGGAATTATAATGAACGAGCCGTCTATTGTGGCGGTTAACACTCGCACCAACCAAATTGTGGCCGTAGGGCACACAGCCAAAGACATGCTTGGAAAAACCCCACCGCATATTATTACTACTCGTCCACTTTTCAAAGGAGTAATTTCAGATTTTGAAATCACGGAAAAAATGCTCCGTTATTTTATTGATAAAATTCACGAAAATTCTTTTACTATTGTTCCAAGACCTCGAGTTGTAATTGGTGTTCCACTTGATGTTACCGAAGTAGAACGCAAAGCTGTTGAAGACGCTGTTGTGAGCGCTGGCGCTCGTGAGGTATTTTTAGTCGAAGAGCCAATGGCGGCAGCAATTGGCGCCCGACTACCAATTACAGAATCAGTTGGTAGTATGATAGTAGACATTGGCGGAGGCACAACTGAAATTGCCGTGATTTCGCTTGGTGGAGTTGTAACTTGGAAATCACTAACAATCGCTGGCGAAGAAATGACAAAAAATATCATTCAATACACTCGCGATGTTTTCAATCTTTTAGTTGGTGAAAAAATTGCGGAAAATGTAAAATGTACAATTGGTAGTGCTATTGACCTTGAGGAACCAGAAACAATGGAAATGCGAGGCAGAGATTTAATAACAGGATTGCCACGACAGATTTTAATCAATGACGGCCAGGTCCGCGAGGCGTTACATAAATCAATCAAGGCTATTGTTGATAACATTAAGGCTACGCTTGAGGTAACACCACCCGAGCTTGTAGCTGATATTTATGAAAGAGGAATTGTAATTTGTGGAGGCGGGGCACTGCTTAAGGGAATGGATAAAATGATTACCAAAGAAACTGATGTTCCGGTTAGAATTGCGACCGATCCTCTTACCACTGTTGTTCGTGGAACCGGAGCTTTGCTTGATGATCAAAAATTACTAGACGAAGTAACCCTGCCATCAACAGGGGACGAAATAACATAATTCTGTGGCGCTACTCCCACGCAAAATTCCTTTAAAAACAAAAAAAATGGTGCAAACCATTTTCATTTTTCTGATTGTTATAATCATCTTTTCTTTTTCAACTCAAATAAATCCTTTTTCTGGCATAATACACGGTTTTCAATATGGGTTTTCTGGCCTTGGTACCGGAGTTAAATCAACCTACAATTATATTTTTGAGTCCAGAGCTGATTTACAAGAAAAACTTGATTACTACCAAAATCTAACAGGAACGCTTGCTCATGACGAAGTTTATGTAAAAGAATTAGAACAAAACTTAACCGAGCTACAAAGTCTAATTAGCTACCAAGAATCAATTGAATACACAACTCTTCCAGCTCGAATTATCTCTCGTTCAATTAGCGGCAACCAAGCGGTATTAATAGACAAGGGCAAAAATGCTGGAGTTAGGTTAGGCCTTGCTGTGGTAATCGAAAACGGAAATATAATTGGGACTGTCACTGAAGTTTATAATAATAGCGCCGTAGTTCTTCTGATTCACGACAGTGAAAGCAAAGTGCCGGGAGCAATTTTAGGCTCAACCAAAACAATCGGACTGATTGAAGGTCAAGACGGCTACCTACTAGCCATGAATTATATTCCGCAAAGTGAAAAACTTTTTTTAGGTGATGTTGTTGCCACCTCCGGTCTTGATGGATCAGTACCAAGTGGGCTGATCATTGGCCTAGTTTCTTCAATCATCGCCGATGAATCTGCGCCTTTTCAGCAAGCGCTAATTGAGCCAATTTACGACCCAGGTGATTTTACAAATGTTCTTATTCTGGATCCATTTCAAAATGATTAACGGAATATTCATTGTCGCTCTGTTTCTTTTAAGCACCTTGGCCCAGGTGAGCTTTGTTCAAGCTTTCCAAGCTCCACTCGCGCTTTTCCCACTGCATTTTTTAATCGGCGTCACAGTTTTGCAAAGGGTAGGGAATATAGAGGGAGCACTTTGGTTTTTAGCAAGTGCCTTAATTTTAAATCTAGTTGGATTTTCCGATGGTACTTGGCTAGCTTATTTTTTAGCTGGCGCCACCGGCCTTGTTTTAACCAGAAAAGCTTTTACATCACATTCTGTTTACGGCTTGGCTGGTCTGGCACTTAGCATGTATATAATTTTCTTTTTTATCAACTCATTGGCAAATTTCGACGAAACAATTAGCGAGATATCGCTGAACTTTTTATTTGGTGTCGTAGAATTAATAATTGGAATCTACTTTGCTTTTATAATTGCCAACTACATTGAAAACTTTAGCAAAAATATTTTGATTACTCGCAGAAATAAAAAAGCGTTATGAGCAGGCTTGATCAAAATCCATTTCCATATTTTAATGGGGAGGAGCTAGATTTAAACAAACACCGAGCCGATGATCCATTTTTTGAAGAAGCTTTTGCCACGCACCCGCAATCAGCGCTTGAGCCAAATCGGTCGTTTGTTGGGTCTGTGATTAAACGCCAAAGATTTACTTTCATATTTTCTATTGCTATTTCTATTCTTTCAATACTTTTTTTAAAAGCTGGATTTTTACAGATTGTTCACGGAACCGAGTACCGAACACAGGCTGAAGAAAATCGAATTTTCCACAAAATACTTCCAGCTGAGCGCGGAATCGTTTATGACCGCAATGGTATTGTGCTGGCTGAAAACATTCCAACTTTTCAAATCGTAACTTCTAAAAATCAACTACCTGCCGATTCAAAAGAATTAGCATTAACGATTTTAAATTTAGCAAAATCAATTAATCGCGATCCTTTTGATTTGTTTACCGCGATTGAACAAGCTAAAACTCGTGACGAACAGATTTTACTAGCAACTGATCTTGATTATGAAACCGCCATGTATTTAGCCGCTAACGAAAAACAATATTCATTTATTGAACTGGAAATAGGCGCAAGACGCAGTTACATAACCGACGGCGTTCCATCACTCTCACACATTCTTGGCTACACTGGAATTATTAACGCCGAAGAATATGACGAAGTAAAAGATACAGGTTACAGACGATTTGATTATTTAGGAAAGCAGGGGCTTGAATCTGAATACGAAACCAAACTGCGCGGAACATATGGCGAAGAAAGTATCGAGGTTGATGCTTTTGGTAATGTTGAGCGCATTATTTCCAAACACGATCCAGTTGATGGGGAAGACTTAAATTTAACAATCGATGCTCCGCTTCAGGCCTACATTGAGTCAGTCCTGCAAACGCGGCTTGATGGCACTATGGCTTCCAAAGCCTCAGTTATTGCCCTTGATCCTAACAATGGCGATGTGCTTGCCCTTGTTTCTTGGCCGGCTTATGACTCCAATGATTTTACAAATGGAATCGACTCAAAAACTTACTCAGCCCTACTGGCCGACAAAGATCAACCGCTTTATCCACGCGCCGTTGCCGGTGAATTTCCATCAGGCTCTACCATTAAACCACTTTATGCGGCCGCCGCTCTAATTGAAGGAATAATTACTCCCACAACTTCGTTTTTATCAACCGGAGGAATTCGCGTCAGCTTGTGGTTTTTTCCTGACTGGCGAGCTGGCGGGCACGGAACAACCAATGTTTACTGGGCAATAGCAGATTCTGTTAACACTTTCTTTTATATAATTGGCGGAGGCTATCAAGATTTTGATGGGCTGGGAATTGAAAAGATGATGGAGTGGGCTGCTAAATTTGGATTTGGTGACCAAACTGGACTTGATATTCCAGGTGAGGCTGATGGATTTTTACCAAGCCCAGAATGGAAATGGGAAACCAAAGGGGAGCAATGGTATATTGGGGACACCTACCATGTAGCCATTGGGCAGGGCGATCTTTTAGCTACACCCCTGCAGATTGCCAGGCTGACTGCGGTTTTTGCCAATAAAGGATATTTAGTTGAGCCTCGATTAAATTCTGAAAAAGAAATAAAAATTCAGCAGCTTATTGATGAAAATACAGCTACAGTTGTCCGCGACGCCATGCGCTACACAGTAACCGGCGGAAGCGCCCAGTCGATGTTAACAGTGCCAGTGGAAGTCGCTGGAAAAACAGGAACCGCCCAATGGTCAACCGTTGGCATCCCTCATAGTTGGTTTACCGGCTTTGCGCCATTTGAAGATCCGGAAATTGTGTTAACTGTTTTAATTGAAGAGGGGGGTGACGATTACCTGGCCGTGCCGGTCGCAAAGGATATTTTGAATTGGTGGTTTTCAGATCGGTGATTATTTTCCGCAAAATTTTCTATATGGAAGGGGCATCGGTACCATTAAATGACGATCGTTATTTAATGACCAAAATGAATGCCCAAGACCAACATAATACTCCTATCATCAGCTGATGATAAACCTTCCTTGACGGATTGCGCCAGCACGCTATCATACTCATATCCACCGCGAAAGCGGTACATTTTATTAAAAAAGGTATTAGGAATTAGTAAATAGGAAATGAGGGATGTATGAGATATATCTCAATTTCCATACCTAACACCTAAACCCTAACCCCTGCGACAATTACACCTATGAACGACTTAAAACAATATGTCTCGACCGAAGGCCTAGAAAAACTAAAGGAAGAGCTAAACTACCGTAAAACAGTTTTACGAAAAGAAATCGCTGAGAAGATTGGCGATGCTAAGGAACTTGGTGATTTAAGTGAGAACTTTGAATATCATGACGCCAAGGATCAACAAGGAGCAAATGAATCTCGAATAATCGAACTTGAAAACTTAATGCATAATTTAATCATTATTGATAGCCAAACCGGCGTTAACACAATCGCTGTTGGTTCGCAATTTAAAACCGAGCTGGCGGACGGAACTGTAAAAGAGTTCGAGATTGTTGGTGCTTCAGAAGCTGACCCAATGAACGGAAAAATCAGCAATGAGTCACCACTTGGAAATAAATTTCTAGGTCTTAAAATTGGAGAAGTGGCAGAAATCCAAACCCCCGGTGGCGCTGTGACTTACAAAGTTGTGAGTATTCAATAAAAGCGATAAAATAGGGTTGAAATAAGTAATTTTATGATTCAAGAAGAACAAGATCGCAGAAATCGTCTGCAAGCCATTCGAGACGCCGGAGCTAATCCATATCCGACTGAGTCGCACAGAACAAAGCTAATCGAAGAAGTAATATCACAGTTTGAAGATCTAGAATCAGCAAACGAAGAAATTACAATTTGTGGACGAATAATTGCGCTACGCAAGCATGGTGGTATTTCTTTTTTTAATCTTCAAGACGCCTCCGGTAAAATCCAAATAGTACTGCACAAAGATACTGTCGGGGAAGATGTTTATAATCGCTTTCATGATCAAACCGATGTTGGTGATTTTTATGAATGTCATGGTCGAGCATTTGTCACAAAAAATGGAGAAAAATCACTTAAAGTAACATCACTTAGAATTTTATCAAAAAGTCTTTTGCCATTACCGGAAAAATTCCATGGGCTATCTGATGTTGAAAAAAGATATCGGCAACGCTATTTAGATTTAATTGCCAATCCAGAGGTGATGGAAAAAGCCAAAGCTCGCGCCCGAATGGTAACAGCAATGCGTAACTTTTTAGCTCACGAGGGATTTTTAGAAGTTGAAACTCCTGTTTTACAAGCGATCCCCGGCGGCGCCAATGCTCAACCGTTTGTTACTCACCACAACACGCTCCATGCCGATCTTTACATGCGGATTGCTCCCGAACTTTATTTAAAACGATTGCTGGTCGGTGGATTTGAAAAAATTTATGAGTTTGCCCGCTGTTTTCGAAATGAGGGAATTAGTCCTCAGCATAATCCAGAGTTCACACAAATCGAGGCCTACTGGGCATATGCCAATATTGAACAATTAACAGACCATATAGAAAAATTAATTTTAGAAGCAGTGCGTGCTGTAACCGGCGGACAAACTTCAGTAGAAATTGAAGGAAAAACTATTTCGTTCGCTGATATCCCACGCAAAACATTCCGTGAAGTGATTTTAGAAAATACAAAAATTGATCTAGATGAAGTCACCGAAGAAGAAACATTAAAACAAATCATGACCGAGCGCGGAGTAAACACAACCAATGTTGTCGGTTATGGCGATTTGGTTGATCATCTTTACAAAACTGCAGCCAGGCCAAAAATTGAACAACCAGTATTTGTGACTGACTATCCGGCTGCCATGAAGCCACTAGCAAAACGCCGAGACAGTAATCCTCACTACAGCGCTAGTGTTCAATTGGTAATTCTAGGAATGGAAATGTGCAATGGATTTAACGAGCTTAACGATCCACTAGAGCAAGAAGAAAGATTTAAAGAACAAGAGGAGCTACGGGTAAGGGGCAGTGAAGACTCACAACGAATAGACAATGACTACATCGAAGCTTTAAAACACGGCATGCCACCGGCAGCAGGCTATGGAATTGGTATTGATAGATTAGCAGCACTTTTAACTGGATCGACCAATCTCAAAGAAGTAATACTTTTCCCAACTCTAAAACCAATTGAAGAATCTCCAGAATAACCAGTATGGCAAAAATCGCGCTTTCATTTGGAGTTTTTGACGGTATTCACCCTGGCCACCTATTTTTCCTTGAAAATGCCAAGAAATACGGAGATCAGTTGATGATTTCACTTGCCCGTGATGAAATAGTGTTAGAGATGAAGGGAATTGAGCCAATGTATGATTTTAACACCAGAAAAGCCCTACTTGAAGAAACCGGCTTGGTTGATAGAGTAGTAAAAGGCGACCACGAAATTGGAACATTTAGAAGCGTCTCGTTGGTTCAACCTCAGATCATTTGCCTGGGCTATGATCAAATCCAACTAAATGACAGCTTAAAAATTTGGATGAAACAATATAATATTCTAATTCCAACAATAAAAATCGAACCGTTTCATCCTGAAAAATACAAATCATCGTTATTGAATAAAGCGGTAGAGTAATAAGGACAACAAGGGTGATAAGAGTAATAATAGAAACATCTTTTACCCATATCACCCATTTTACCAATATAACCCTCACAATATGATCGACATCAAACTACTTCGTGAAAATCCAAAAAAGATCGAAGACGCTGCTCTTGCCAAAGGTGTAAAAATTGATTTTGATAGAATTTTGGAACTTGATAAAAAAGTTAGGGCCCTTACACAAGAGATGGAGGAAATATCAAGCAAGAAAAACGAAGCTTCAAAACAAATTCCAAAAGCATCAGACACAGATCGCGACAAAATTATCAAAGAGATGAAGTCAATCGACGCTGACGCTGACGCAATTAAAGAAAAGCTAACTCCGCTTGCCGACGAACTTGATGTTTTGATGTATCAAATTCCAAATCCGGCTCTTGCTGATGTACGCGTTGCCGCCGATGAATCAGAGAACGAAGTTATTAAAACCGTTGGGGAAAAACCAAAACTTGCTTTCAAAGTTCGTGATCATATGGAGCTCGGTGAGATGCTCGGGATTATCGATACCGAACGTGCTGCCAAAGCAACAGCCGCCAGATTTACATACTTAAAAGGCGACGGTGTACTTTTACAGTTTGCGCTTTTACAGTTTGCGCTTGAAACTGTACAAAAATATGGTTTTACGCCGGTCATTCCACCAAACATGGTTAATGCCAAAGCAATGCGAGCCATGGGATATCTTGAACACGGTGGACACGACGAAATCTATTATCTTCCCAAAGATAATATGTATTTAGTTGGAACTGCCGAGCAAAGTATTGGGCCAATGCACATGGACGAAACTTTTGCTGAGTCTGATTTGCCAGTTAGATACGCCGGTTATTCGGCTTGTTTTAGACGCGAAGCCGGATCGTACGGTAAAGACACAAAAGGCATTTTACGGGTTCACCAATTTGATAAAGTTGAAATGTTCAGTTTTGTTAAGCCCGAGGAATCAAACAAGGAACACGAAATGATTTTAGGAATAGAAGAAGAGCTAATGCAAGGACTCAATATTCCTTACCAGGTTATCAAAATGGTAACAGGGGATTTAGGATTACCAGCAGCGCGTAAATACGACATCGAGGCCTGGGTCCCATCACAAGAAAAATACCGAGAAACCCACTCAACTAGTACTTGTACTGATTTTCAGGCCAGACGGCTTAATACGCGATATAAAGGCGAAGGTAAGCCAGAGTTTGTCCACACTCTAAACGGCACAGCTTTTGCAATGGGAAGAACTATAATTGCGATTTTAGAAAATAACCAAAACGAGGATGGCAGTGTCAACATTCCAGAAATACTACAGAAGTACATGGGTGGAAGAAAGAAAATCGAAGTAAAATAAACAAAGTTAAAGTACTAAATTCCATGAAACTACACGGCGCAAAAACCTGGGTTGAGATTAGTGCTTCAGCTTATAAAAATAATCTGAATGTTTTAAAGTCACTTCTTGAGCATGGAGTGACTTTTTGTGCTGTTGTAAAAGCCGGCGCTTATGGCCATGGCTTGGCTGAAATTGTAGGAATAGCAAAATATGAAGGTGTTGATCATTTTGCAGTCGACAATATTGACGAGGCGATCCAAGTGAGACAACTTGTTCCGGAAGCGATAATCTTTATTTTAGGCTACACAGTTCCGGAAAGACTAAAAGATGTTATTTCTGGTAATTTTATTCAAACTGTTTATCAAAACGAAACAATTCAAATTCTTGGCAGGGAAGCGACTAATCAAAACAGACAGGCTTTGATCAATATCAAAATAGAAACCGGCACGCAAAGACAGGGAATTGAAATCAAAGATTTAAAAATTTTACTGGCTACTATCGAAAAGGAATATGGCACGGTTGAGTGCGTTGGACTGTCGTCTCATTTTTCCTCTTCGGAAATGTTAGAAAAGGAAGCATTTACCAAAAATCAAAATAAAATATTCAATGAAGCAATCGAAATCACTCGTCGCTTTGGTTTTAATCCAAAATATATTCACATTTCGTGCTCAGCCTCTGGATTTCTTTTTCCAGAAACTCATCACACAATGGTAAGATTTGGCTTATCGCAATATGGAATGTGGTCTTCAGAAGATGTAAAGAAAAAAATGCTGTTGGGTGCTAAAAATGTTGAACTTCAATCTGTTTTGTCTTGGAAAACTAGAATAGCCCAGGTAAAAGATATTGAACCAAATACTCCAGTTGGTTACTCTCAAAGGTTTGTAAGTGATAGACCAATGAGAATCGCTATTTTACCGGTTGGTTATTTTGATGGCTATAGACGCGCATTAAACAATAGTTTTGTGCTTTTACACGGTCAAAAATGTAAAATATTAGGCAACATCTGTATGAATATGATGATTATAGATGTTTCCAGTGTTGGTCAAGCAAAGGCTGATGATGAAGTGACGCTAATTGGTCGTGATGGAATGAATCAGATAACAGCTGATGATTTGGCTACAAATTGCGGGACTATCAATTATGAAATCACGACTATGATAAATCCATTTATAACAAGAAAAGTTATTTAGTTGATTAATGACATCAATGACCTCAAATGAAACGCCGTAATTTTCTAAAATCCCAACATAAAAACAGCCATAAAAAAGCTGATCGTTTTAAAAATCCCTATTTTGAAAAAAAGACAAACAGAGGGACTTTGCTCAAAAAAATACTCGTTAGTTTAATGTCGCTGGCATTTACAATCGGTATTATATATTTAGTATTAACCCTTAGTATTTTTAAAATCAAAAAAATAGAGGTAACCGGGCTTATCACAATTCAACCCGCTCAAATTGAAAATGCTACCTGGGAGTTTTTATCTGGAAAAAGAGCTAATATACTGCCACAAAGCCACATTTGGCTGACTAACGACAATAAGCTAAAAGAACGATTAGAGAGCCAATTTCAGCTTAAAAACGTAGAGATTACCAGATACGGCCGAACTCTTGCTATAAACGCCTCTGAGCGCATTTCAAGAGGCATCTGGGTCACAAATGATAAGCTATATTTCATTGATTCAGAAGGTTTGATTGTCCGTGAGCTAACTTTAGATGAAATGCTCGATGTCCAAGAAAGAGTTTACTCCGGAATTGAATCAACTAATTTTATTCAATCCGATGTTTTTCTAATTTTTGACGAGAAACGAGAAGAAATTAATATCAATGACCAGGTACTTGCTCCTGATGTTGTCAACAATCTGGCCGACCTTAAAGAGAAAATTACGACACTAGACATAGAACCCGCTGACTATTTAATAGAAAAAAGAATGACAAGCTGGTTAACGCTTGAAATTAAGCATGGTTTTAATATTTATATAAACGGGGCAGGGGACCCAGAAGATCAAGTTAGGAACTTGGGTGTGATTTTAGACGAATACCAAGGTCAACTGGCTGATGTTGAATATATAGATTTGAGATTTGACAATAGGGTTTATATTAAGTGATAACAGCCTGGATTTGAAGTTTTAAAATAGCTAAGTGGGGAGGCGAAACACCTTCATATTTTTTAAAAACATAAGCGTCGCACAATATACCTTATACGACGCCACAGCTGTTTTGGGGTGATACAGGGTATCATTTACACTGCTAGATAGTTATCTGTTTGCTGGGCTTTTTACAAATAATAACCTAATTTATATATATATGTATACCTTATATATGATAAAAAAATGTTGCCGAAATTTTTCTTAAAAATTATTTATTTGTAGTCCCCCGGTTATTTTTTAGGGAATGTCTAACTTCTGCCACCAAATTCCGTTAGAAGCTTGTAGAGTCGTTTGCTCTGTTCATGACGGGTGAGGTGAC
>PFJC01000057.1 GCA_002782865.1 Candidatus Uhrbacteria bacterium CG_4_10_14_3_um_filter_41_21 | reverse complement strand
CAAAACACCCAACGAATGCGCGAAAGACATCAGGAAATCACTCGAAGTGGTGCATTGCTAACTTGAATGTTTCCAATTAAACAAATAGGTTTTATTAGTCCTATTTATTAACCCCTATCGCCTTTTTTACTCGCAAAAGCGTTTCATCTGCCACATCACGCGCGGCGTTGCTGCCGTTTTTGATTGTTCTTTCCAGTTCTGCCGGATTATCCATATATTCTTTTATCTTTACTTGAATCGGTGCCAAATATTTTATTAAAGCCTCGGCTAAATCTTCCTTTAGTTTCTTCATGCCTTTTTCTTGATATTTAACTGTAATTTCGTCAGCCGGGGTTTCGGTTACCAGGCTAAATATTGTCAGCAAGTTATAAAGCCCGCGCCTTTCTTTATCAAGCGTAATACCTGGCTCAGAATCAGTTACAGCTGACATTATTTTTTTCTTAATGATTTCCGGTTCGTCTGTAATCAAAATATAACTTTTAGCTGACGGATCACTTTTGCTCATTTTCTTGTTTGGATCAGTGAGTGACAAAATTCGCGCCCCGGTCTTTCTAATAATTGGCTCCGGGAATTCAAAAGTTTTTCCAAAACGATTATTAAATCTTTGCGCCAAATCACGGGTTAATTCAACATGTTGTTTTTGATCCTCACCAACCGGAACTTGTTTGGTGTCATAAAGCAAAATGTCGGCGGCCATTAATATTGGGTAAGTATAGAGAGCAACTGAAACTCCATCAGTGTTTGAACCGGACTTATCTTTAAATTGAGTCATGCGACCGGCCTCGCCCATGTGCGTGACTGTTTGCATAATCCAACCAAGCTCGGTGTGAGCACTTACTTGTGATTGCTGAAACATTACTGTTTTTTTAGGATCAATTCCGCAGGCTAGGTAAGCTGCAGCTGCAAAAAGAATATTATGGTAAAGATCATCTGGATTTTGCTCAACTGTAATGGCGTGATAATCAACAATCATCATAAAAAGCTCATTGCTTTTTTGCATTTCCACAGCTGGAAGCAGAGCACCAAAAAGGTTACCGATGTGCAGGTTATTTGTAGGTTGAATTCCTGTAAGTACTCGCATATGTTCATATTATAGCAAAGATAATAGATAATAGCAGGATAGAGGGAATAGATAACACAAAAGCCCCTGGTTGGGCTTTTGTTGTTGTTTTGATTTTAGACCTCGATTACAACCGGTAATACCATTGGTCGTCTTTCAGTCTTTTTAAACAGGAATTTGCCAAGTTCATCGCGTACTCTTTGGCGAATAAAGTCAGCGTCAGCTGCGGATTTTGGATCATTACTTGAGGCCACTTTTTTAATAAGCGTTCGTGCTTCTTGAATCAATTGTTTATTCTCTTTCATATGCACAAAGCCGCGACTTACGATATCAGGGGATTCTACAATCTTTCCTGTTTTGCCTTCGACTTGAATGATGGCAACCACCATTCCGTCCTCGGCTAGCATTTGCCGGTCGCGAAGCACAACCTGGGAAACGTCACCGACTCCGAGCCCGTCAACAAAGACATAATCGGTTGGTACTTTTTCACTAGTCATGAGAGCTTGTCCTTCGCCGTTTTTATCTTTCCAAAGCTCGATAATTTGTCCGTTGTCAGCTACAAAGACATCCTGTTCTTTCCAGCCCATTGAGTAGGCAACTTCTGCATTCTCCCGAAGCAAGAAGTGATTTCCTTCAATCGGCATGTAGTACTTAGGTCGGAAAAGAGTAAGCATAAGCTTAATATCTTCCTTTTTTGCGTGTCCACCAGCGTGGACGTCCATTATGTCCTTATGGATCACCTTAGCGCGTTTTCTGTAAAATGTATCTTTAAGTCTTTGAACTGAAGATTCATTTCCAGGTACGACTGAACTTGAGAAAATCACTGTGTCTTTTGGCACAATCTTGATTGACCGATGTTCGTCGTTGGCAATTCTGCTTAAAGCTGCTCGTTTTTCTCCTTGAGCACCGGTACAGATTATTGTAATTTTTTCGTTTGGATATTTATTCACATCTTCAGCGTTGATTAATGTTTTATCGCTAATGTGAATGAATCCAAGGGCACGGGCTATTTCAACATTTGTTTTCATTGAATAACCGTCGAGCGCTACTTTTCTTCCCAATCGTTCCGAGATTTCCATAATCTGCTTGACACGGGAGAGAAGAGAGGCAAATGTTCCGATAATTACTCGGCCCGGAGCTTTGTCGATAATATCGTAAAGTTCTTCGCCGATTACTTTTTCTGATGTTTGATGACCTTCAAGACAAGCATTTGTCGAGTCACCCATCAGTAGCAATACTCCTTTTTCACCGAGTCTGGCGATTTTATGAAAATCGGCTGGAGGTGAACCTACCGGATGGTAATCAAATTTCCAGTCACCAGTATGACAAATCGTACCGGCTGGAGTTTCAATCACGATTCCAGCTGAGTCGGGAATGTTGTGATTGATGTGAAAGAAATGAACTTTAAATACTCCGAGCTGTAATTCGCTATCAATGTTAATGTCTTTGACATTAATCTTTGGTGTATTAAAATCTTCCTGTCTTTTTTTGATAATACCTCCGGCAATCGGTAGGGCATAAACCGGTGGGTTGCCGATGTTTGGAATTGTGTGAGGAATAGCACCAATGTGGTCATAGTGACCGTGGGTGATAACAACTCCTCGTACATTTTTTTCCTTTCCCTTGAGGTATGACATGTTCGGAATAATATAATCAATTCCGGGCATGTCTTCTTCAGGGAACTCCAATCCCATATCGACAATAACAATATCGTTCTTGTACTCGATAAGGGTACAGTTTCGGCCTACTTCTTCTAGTCCTCCAAGAACGATAACATTTACTGTTTCACCGTTTGGGGTTTTAAAGATTTTTTTGTGCTCAATTGCGCTGCCTTTTTTATCATCGCGACGCGTATTTTTGTTATGAGCTTTTACTCCAGGCTTGTTTTCATGCCTTGGGTTTGTGCGTGTGTTGCGGTGGGTTGTGGTTAGTCTTTTCTGCACCATACATTTATTAGAATTTCACATTTGGTTTATTTTCAGTTTATGGAGCCTCTGTTTTTGCTCATCGTACGCTGTTAGTACGATTCACAAAAACATCTCCATGCACTGAAACTAAACTCAAATGTATAAATTCTCGATTTAATTACTAATTTAATGAACGTTTGTAACTATCGCTATATAACGTTTTTAACAATCAGATCGCCTTCAAAAATGAAAAAGATTTGGCTGTAAATAACGCAGTAAACAACGTGAAATAAGGCAAAAACCGCCCAGAGCTATTTATTTAAATCAATTGTCACGATTAAGATAAGAAAGAAGTATAGCACT
>PFJC01000004.1 GCA_002782865.1 Candidatus Uhrbacteria bacterium CG_4_10_14_3_um_filter_41_21 | reverse complement strand
CTGCATATCTGGTTACAGCTTTATACAAAAGCCTCCACCCATATTTGCCTCCGCTACGCTACGACAAACATCAGATATGCCGAAACGTTATGGCGAAGGAGCGTAGCGATTTCGCCATAACGGCCGGCGGCTTCGCATCCTGTCGTGCTCGTCGCTTCGCGACATCGCACAACAGTCGGCTATGCGACGCTACGCTCCATTCCATCATCGCCTTGAGCCTTTTCGGCTCATGCCTAAGCGAACAAACAAAAGAACCCAGCTTGGCCGAGTTCTTTTTATATTACAAATTCTAAATTTTAGATTCCTGCAAGCGTATGTAATACGCCCCTACATTTTATCCAATCTCGTAATTCCTCATGGTAATCTGCGATTCAGTCTGCTTAATCATATCAATAACAACTGATACCAAGATAATAACTGACGATCCACCAACAACAAGATTTGGACTTCCGGTAACTCCTTGAACAATAATCGGCAAAATCGCAATTGTTGAAAGAAATGCTGCCCCACCAAGAACAATTCTGTTTCTCATCCATTCCAAATACTTTTGAGTTTGCTCACCCGGTCTTACTCCAGGAATAAATCCACCTTGCTTTTGCAGGTTTTCTGCAGCTTGGTCTGGTTTAAATACGACCGAGGCATAAAAGAATGTGAAAACAAATACCAAGGCAAAATAAATTATTCCGTAATACAATTGATTTGCAAAAAAAGTAATTACCCACTGAGCAGCTGAAGCAATAAAAGCAGTTTTTGCTTCTAAAAAGAATTGAGCTAAAAGCGGAGGAAACACAATAATTGAAATAGCAAAAATAATTGGAATCATTCCTCCTAAACTAACTCTTATTGGTAAGTGCGATGAAACCTTTTGACTGACACCGCCTCGAACTCCACGAGCATACTGAACCGGTATATTTCTCTGTCCTTCGTTTATAAGCACTACTGCCAGAATTGTCACTACAGTCAAAATGATAAACAAAACTACATCAAACAATTGTGCGCTGGTATAAGTTGCCGCAACCTGTTGAATAAAGCTTGGGAAACCAGCAATAATACCAGCCAAAATCAAAATTGAAATTCCATTTCCAACATTTCGTTCTGAAATTAGTTCACCTAACCACATCAAGAAAATAGTACCTGCCATCATCGAAACAAGTCCAAGTATCAATGCAAAACCGGAAAGATTGAACGAACCAGAAAGTCCACCCTGTTGGTTAATAAGAGTTAAAATTCCATAACCTTGGATAAGTGCCAAAGGTGCGGCTGCGTAGCGTGTCCATCTATTTAATTTTTCTCTACCTTGTTGTTCTTTCTGCATATCTTCCACCTGTGGGAAAATCATTCCTAACAATTGAACAATAATTGAAGCTGTAATGTAGGGCGCAACACCAAGTGCTACAACTGAAAAATTCTCAAGCGTTCCGCCAGAGAATACATTCAGAAGTCCTAAAAATTGGTTTGAGTTTAAAAAGTCAGCAAGCCCAGCCGGATCAATACCGGGAACAGTGATATGAGCCGCAACTCGAAAAATTGTAACAACCAATAAAATGAATAACAAGCTGTTCCTCAATTCTTTAATTTTCCAAACACGACTTATTGTGTCCCACATAAGTTAGGCTTTAAAACTACCGCCTGCTTTTGTAATTTTTTCGATTGCTGATTTTGAAGCAGTGCATCCTTGTACAACTATAGCATGATCAATATCTCCTTGACCAAGAATTTTTGCTCCGTTTAGTGGATTTGAAATTAATTCTTTCTTTTTCAAACTTTTTGGTGTAACAACTTCGTCTTTTCCAAATACCAAAGCTAAATCTTTAATATTAACTGTTTCGATTTCCGGATTTAGAGATTTAAATCCACGCAACTTTGGAGTTGCCAGCAATGTTCTTTTTAAAGCCATGCGTTTAAATCCACTAGTTCCTGAACGTGCTTTCTGACCTTTTTGTCCACGACCGGCAGTTGTTCCTGTAGTTGAACCATAACCACGACCTAGCCGCTTAGCAGATTTCTTAAGGCCTTTTGATTTTTTTAAATTGTGCAATGAGATTGACATATTGAAATTATTGCGGGGCTAGGTTTTAGGGGTCATGTCACTAATTACCTCACTCGCCTCTTTTTCCTTACCCTCTTTGACTTTACCCTTTTTGCCTTTATCTTCCATTTCGTTATCTTGTTCTCTTAATGATTTTAAAGCGGCAAAAGTTGCTGTTGCATTATTGATCTTGTTATTTGTTCCGAGAATTTTTGATACTGCATTCGGAACGCCACCAAGCTCAAGCACCATTCGGATTGCTCCTCCTGATTTGAGTCCAGTTCCTTCTGGAGCAGGTTTCAAAATGATTTGAGCAGCACCGTATTTTTGTCTAACTTCGTGAGGTATAGTTCCGTCTATAACAGGAATCGAAATCATGTTCTTTTTTGCCTGTCTAAACGCCTTTTCAACAGCCATGGCAACATCAGCGCCTTTAGCAACCCCCATTCCAGCACGGCCTTTTCGGTCACCAATAATCAAACAAGCACGGAACCGCATGCGTTTTCCACCTTTTGTAACACGAGTAACTCGAGCTAATTCCAAAATTTTCTGCTCAAACTCACGCGGTTCGCGTTCAGGTTTACGACGCTTTCCTTTTGGCTTACGGATTCCGCCTTTGTTTCTGGCCTTATAATTATTTGATTGTGCTTTTTGATCTTCCATATTTAGAATTCAAGTCCTTCATTACGAGCCGCCTCAGCTAATGCCTTAACACGACCATGAAAAAGGTATGGGCCTCGGTCAAATACTACTTTAGTAACTCCAGCTTCTTTAGCTTTTTTTCCAATTTCTGTACCAACTAGTGCAGCAATATCAGTTTTCGTCTTACCTTTTAAGTCTAATTTAATATCAAAAGCAGAAGCAATGGTGACTCCTTTTTGATCATCAATAATCTGAGCACTAATATGCTTTAAAGATCGAGAAACAGAAAGTCTTGGGCGCTCTGCAGTGTCACGAATATGACTGCGCGTTCTTTTTGCGCGCCTTATCTTTTTTTCTAATTTCTTTTTCATTTCTTTGCTCATACAACCTATTTTTCGCCTTTAGCAGATTTACCTGCTTTTCTTCTTAGAATCTCTTCTTTATATTTAAATCCTTTTCCTTTATAAGGTTCTGGTTTTTTCAGTGATCTTATTTCTGATGCAGTTTGACCAACAACCTGTTTATTTATTCCATCTATTATCAATGTATTCCCTTCAATCTTTGCCTCAATACCATCAGCTAATTGATATTCAATTGCATGAGAAAACCCAAGTCTCATTACGACCATCGAACCTTTAACTTCCATTTTAAATCCAACTCCATTAAGTTCAAGAATTTTCTGCCATCCTTCTGATACTCCGTGAACCATGTTTGCAATCAAGGCCCTGGTGGTTCCCCAAATAGCACTATCTTGGTCATTATCTTTTACTGTCACTTGAGCTGCATCTCCCTTATCGGTTGATTCAGTTTCAACAATTACTTGGCTTGATAACTCTTGAGTCAATTCTCCTTTTGGTCCTTTGGCAACCAAAACTCCGTCATTCACCTGAATGGTTACGCCAGTTGGTAACTGAATCAATTTTTTTCCTATTCGTGACATATTAGAATACTTCGCAAATAACTTCTCCGCCCAGTCTGCGCTTGCGGGCATCGTTATTTGTCATTAATCCGTTTGGTGTAGAAACTATCGCCACCCCAACGCCAGATAAAACCTTCTGTAATTCATTTGACTTTGTATAAACTCGGCGACCCGGTTTACTGATCCGTTTGATAGAGCTGATAACTGACTGTCCGTCATCATACTTCAATTGGATTCTTAAAGTTGCGCGTGGGCTTTCGCCTACTTTTTCAACTGCAAGAACATACCCTTCTTTTTCCAACACCTTTGCAAGTGCAAATTTGATGTTAGAGAGAGGCATCTCAACAAACTGCTTCTTTACTACTGAAGCATTGCGAATACGAGTTAACATGTCTGATATTGGATCTGTAATCATACTACCAACTTGCTTTTCTAATTCCTGGGACTTCTCCCTTATTTGCTAATTCACGGAAACAAATACGACAAAGTCCGAATGCACGCATGTAATATCTGTTTCGTCCGCATTTCCAACAACGATTCACGCTTCTTGACATGAATTTCGGATTTCTCTTTGATTTAACTATTTGGTTCTGTGTAGCCATAATTTATTTCTTAAATGGAAATCCTAACGCTTTGAACAATGCCAATCCCTCTTCTTGATTTCGTGCAGTTGTTTTAATATTTACTTGCAAACCATGAAGCGATTCGACTTCGTTTGCACTGATTTCTGGGAAAGCGATATGTTCCTTGAATCCAAAATTGAAATTACCACCTTGATCTACTGCCGCAATCGGTATTCCGCGGAAATCGCGAATACGTGGAAAAGTAACATCAACTAGTTTTGTTAAAAAGTCCCACATACGGCCGCCTCGAATCGTCACCATTGCACCGACAACCATACCTTCACGAATTTTGAATCCGGCTTCTGATTTACGAGCCTTTGTACTAACTGGTCGTTGACCTGAAATTCTAACCAAAGTCTCAAGAACAACATCAGCCAATTTTGAATCACCTCTAGTGTTTATTCCAATGTTAATGGTTACCTTTTCGATTTTTGGCACCTTTAACTCGTGAGTATATTTATACTCTTCCTGTAGTGCCGGGACGGCAACATTTTTATATTGTTCTTTCAACCTAGACATATTTATTCAAGATCTTCTGATCCGCTTTTAGTTTTCAAAACGCGAACCTTTAGCTTTTTACCATCTTTATCAATGTATTTGTAACCAACTCGTCCTTCGCCGGTCTTACCAATAACTTTAACATTTGAAGAATCAATTGGTGCTGTAAACTCAACCCTCTGTCCAGGCTGACTTCCACGCTTTTTTAAATGCTTAAAAGATTTGTTAACTCCTTCAACTACGACTTTATTTAGATCAGGAAAAACCTGTAAAACCTTTCCGGTCTTACTTTTATCTTTTCCAGCGATAATCTTTACATTGTCTCCTGTTTTGATCTTCATATATTTATAGTACTTCAGGTGCCAAAGAAACTATTTTGTTAAATCCAGCTTCCTTTAATTCTCTTGGCACTGGTCCAAAAATTCGTGTTCCTTTTGGTTCTTTGTTTTCCTTATCAATAATCACACCTGCGTTTTCATCAAATCTAATGTATGAACCGTCTTTTCGTCTAATTTCTTTATTTGTCCTAACGATTACAACATGTACCACATCACTCTTCTTAACATTACTATGTGGAACTGCTTCTTTGATAACAGCTGTCACAACATCGCCAATTCTGGCATACCTCTTCTGATAGCCACCGAGTACGCGAATAACTTGGAGCTTCTTAGCACCAGTGTTATCAGCTGACTTCATCATTGATCTATGTTGCAACATATTATTTAGCAGTTACTATTCTCCATCTCTTTGATTTTGAGATTGGACGTGTTTCTTCAATAACAACCTTATCACCAACTTTTGCTTCATTATTTTCATCATGAGCAGAATATTTTGTACTTTTAACAAGCCGTTTTAAGTACTTGCTGTCAGTGATTGACCTATCAACTCGAACCACAACAGATTTGTCCATCTTGTCAGATACGACAACTCCGCTTAATCGACGTCTTGATTTTAATTCCTTTGAGTCCATATACTAATTGCTTTCAGTCTGTAATTTTAGTTTGTTTATCTTAGTCAAAAGTCTAGAAATATTTTGACGTGCTTCGCGAACTTGTCTAACCTGTTTTAGTTGGTTTACAGACAACTTCAAGCGCAATTCAAACAATTTCTGTTGCTCTTCTTGAAGCATCTTTGACAATTCGTTTGCTTTTTTGTTTTCTAAGTCTTTAAATTCCATATACTAATTTCGAGTAACAAACTTAGTTTTCATAGGAAGCTTGTGAGCTGCAAGTCGGAACGCTTCTCTTGCTTGTTCTTCCGTAACACCATCAATTTCAAACATAACTGTACCGGCACGAACAGGAGTCATGTAATAATCAACCGCACCTTTTCCTTTTCCCATCGGTGATTCAGCTCCGTGAGCTGTAATTGGGTGATCCGGGAATATTCTTATCCAAATTTTTCCGCCACGCTTAACATATCTTGTCATTGCTCGACGCGCTGACTCAATTTGTCGTGACGTTGTCCATGACTCAGTAATCGCCTTTAAACCATAAGAACCGAAATCTACTTGCGTTTTCTGGGTTGCAAGTCGGTCTCCTTTAGTGCGGCGCTTGTGCCACTTTCTGTATTTCATTTTCTTCGGAAGAAGCATACTGATTCTTATTGATTGTTACTTCGTAATTCAGATTGTTCCATTTTGGCTGATTTGTCGTCAGCATCAAATACTTCACCTCTGTAAATCCAAACCTTTACACCAATAACTCCATAAGTCGTATTTGCCCGAAGTCGAGCAAAATTGATGTCGGCTCTTAGGTTATGCAGTGGGATACTACCCTGGTGAACTACCTCTTTTCTTGCAATGTCAGCTCCATTTAATCTTCCGCCAACTTGGATTTTAACTCCTTTTGCACCTGCTTTCATTACTCGCTCAACCGCCATTTTCATTGATCGTCTAAAAGGCATTCGCTTTTCAATTTCCTGAGCAATTTGCTGTCCTACAACTTGAGCTGAAAGAGAAGGCTTTGAAATTTCCTGAACATTAATCAAAATATTTACTCTTTGCCCACGATAAAGTTCTTTCAAAATCTTGTTTTTTAGCTCTTCAATTCCCGCACCAGATCGTCCAATTATAAACCCTGGCCTAGCAGAATGAATTGTGATGGTTATTTTATTAGCATTTCTGTCAATTTCAATTTCATCCACGCTAGCTTCTTTAAGCGTCTTTTTAATAAACTCTCTGATTCGAGTATCTTCTTCCAAGAATTTGATGTAGTTCTCTCTGTTACCAAACCACTTTGAATTCCAAGAATAAATAGTCGACAGTCGGAATAGTTTTGGATGAATCTTCTGTCCCATAATTACTTTTTATCTTCTGGCTCAACAGCCTTTGATTTCTTAATTTTTGGCTTTAATGCCTTTTCCTTAATTTTTACTTCATCTCTTACAATCTTTTTCTTATCGACCTTAGGTCCAACTGCAATTGTGATATGTGACATCTTCTTGCGGACTAGACCAGCACGACCATGAGCTCGTGGTTGATATCTCTTAATAGTTGGTCCACCATCAACAAAGGCTTCGGTTACCACAAAATCAGAAATATCTAGATCAAAGTTATTTTGAGCATTTGCAATAGCCGAATTTAAAACTTTTAGTACTGACTCTGCGGCTACTTTTTGTAAAAACATGAGTTGTCGTCTTGCTTGCTCAACCGGCAAACCACGCACAAGATCCACAACAAGACGAGTCTTTCGTGGTGCAATGCGAATAAATTTTGCTGTTGCCTTTACATTCATATTTATTTCTTAACTGGTTCAGCGGTAGTTGTTTTTCCGCCGTGTCTGATAAATTTACGAGTTGGAGCAAACTCCCCAAGCTTATGGCCAACCATGTTTTCAACAACTTTCACATCAACAAACGATCGTCCGTTGTGAACAGAAAACCAATACCCTACCATTTGTGGAGTTATAGTTGATGAGCGTGACCAAGTCTTGATTGCCTTTCCACGAGGTTGTGAATTGTCAATCTTCTTCTGTAAACTTTGGTCAACGAATGGACCTTTTTTTAAGCTTCTAGCCATACCTTATTTTTTCTTGCTCTTACGTCGAGATAGAATAAATTTATTTGATGTTTTATTTCTCCTGGTCTTAACACCCAATGCTGGTTTACCTTGTGGAGTCTTTGGATGCTTAAGTCCGATTGAGTTACGAGCTTCTCCTCCTCCGTGTGGGTGATCAACTGGGTTCATAACCTTACCCCTTACTGTTGGTCTAATGCTTCTCATTCGAGTTCTTCCAGCCTTACCCCATCTGATTAATCTCCAATCTGGATTTGAGACATCCCCGATTGACGCCATACACTCTTTTGAAACCATTCGAGTTTCTCCAGATGGCATCTTTACAGTTGCCCAATCGCCTTCAACTGCAAGCAACATTGCTGAAGTACCAGCACCGCGTACTAATTGTCCGCCACGACCAGGCTGAAGTTCAATGTTATAAACAGACATTCCGAGCGGTACAAGATGCAATGGAAAACGGTTTCCAATCTGTGGCTCACCTTTTTGATTTGAAGTTGCGATCTGCATTCCAACTTTTAATCCCTTTGGAGCTAACACGTATCTTTTTTCACCGTCAGCATAGGCAACCAAAGCAATTCGAGCGCCACGGTTTGGGTCGTACTCAATAGTTTTTACTGTTGCCGGGATATCAATTTTCTCAAACTTCCAGTCAATAATTCGAGTATGTCTTTTAACTCCACCACCTTTGTGGCGAACAGCAATTTTTCCACCAGATCGTCCAGCTCTTTGTTTTTTGCTCTGGACAAGAGGTTTAAATGGGCTTTTTACTGTAACATCTTCAAAAGTTTGAACGCTTGAATTGCGTCTTCCGGCAGTAGTTGGTTTGTATACTCTAATTCCCATATTTAGACTCCGTCAAAGATATCAATGCTTTTTCCCTTTGGTAGGGTGATCATTGCTTTTTTAGTATCAATTCGTTTTCCTTCTTTTCTTCCAAAGTTTGTTCTTTTTCCAGTTGAATTGATGATGTTAACTTTTTCTGGTGTTACACCATAAACTGCACGAATCTCGTTTCTTACTTCGATTCGATTAGCTTTGGTTGAAACATTAAAAACAATTACATTTTTATCAGACATTTGAGCAGTCTTTTCTGTTACAACTGGGCCCAAAAGAATTTTTGATCCTCGAGCCGCTACTGACTTCTCACTCTTTTTCGCTGGCTTTTTCTTGTCAGATTCGGATTTCTTTTCAATAACTTCTTTTTTAGGATCAACCTTAACATCAGCTACCTGTTTTGCGCTCTTATCTTCTTCTGTAATTTTTTTCTTAAACAACGCCATATTACAAGTATGTTTCCTTAATAGCTTCTATTGCTGCTTTTGATGCAATCACGTAGTCGTAACGTGCCAAATCTTTCACATTTATGCTTTGCGCAGGTAAAATACCAGTCTTCTTCAAATTTCTTGCAGCTAATTTAATATCTTGATTATCTTTTGCTGAAATAATAACAGCAGAAGAATCGCTACCTGGTAAGCTGTTTCTCATCTTTGAGACAAATTTTGTTTTGGCCTCAGGAAATGCCAAATCTTCAACAACAACAAGTTTATTTGAAATAACTTTATCTGACAAAACCATAGCCATAGCTTTTCGTTTTGCCTTCTTGTTCATTTTTTTTCCAAATTGACGGAACAAGTTTGGTCCAAATGTAACTCCTCCGCCTATCCAAATCGGAGATCTGCTCGAACCATGTCGTGCGCGGCCAGTACCTTTTTGCTTCCATGGCTTTTTTCCTCCTCCACGAACCTCACTCCTATCTTTTGTGTTTGCAATGACAATTCGTGAATTTGCTTCTTGATTAATAATGGCTTCGTGTACTAATTCCGGATTTACCGTTACAGCAAAAAGCTTATCAGGCAATTCGTAATCACCTGTCTTTGTACCATCAATTTTATATAGTATTACTTTCGCCATATATTTCCATCAGTAGCCACAATTGACACATAGCTACCACGACTTCCGGGTACCGCACCCTTAATCGCAATTATGTTTTGCTTTGAATCAACTTTTACTACTTCTAAATTCTTTACTGTAACTTGAGACCCTCCCATTCTACCGCCCATTCTTACACCCTTGAAAACCCTTTGCGGTCCAGTTGATCCAATAGATCCGGGCATTCGCAACTGATCTTTGTGTCCATGTGTAGCAGGGCTTCCGTGGAATCCATGTCTTTTAACAACTCCCTGAAATCCTTTTCCTTTTGAAACACCGGTAACATTCACCATGTCCCCGACTTCAAACACGCCGACATCAATCTTTGTTCCTCTTTCAAAATCCTCGTCAGTTTTAACCTCTTTTACAAAGGAGAATTGACCAAGCTCTTTCCAATCTTCTTTTTGAGCTTTAGCGATGTGCTTTTTGTCTCCAAATCCAATTACCGCTGTTTTTTGATCGTTTGTTTCACGAACAGCAGTTACTACGCAAGGACCTGCTTCAATCAAAGTTACCGGTACAACAGTACCGTCTTCTTGGAAGACCTGAGTCATTTCGATTTTTTTACCTAGAATGAGTTTCATATTGCTATCTGATTTAAAAACCAGAAGTCGTTTTGCGTCAAAATAGACGTATAACGGCTTCTAGCCCTTAAGAAAATCCACTTGAGGGGGTTTATTTTATTGCGAATGTGTGTCCTTTCAATTCCCTGTTGAAGCTACAAGAAGGTTTTCCTATGGATCTTTCTTCTTGGTTCACCTAGAGAACTTTTATTATTTACTAACTAACTACTTTTAACTCATTACATTTTGATCTCTACATCGACTCCAGCTGGAAGATTAAGTGTCATCAACGAATCAACGGTCCCTTCACTTGGACTTAGAATATCAATAAGTCTTTTATGAATTCGCATTTCGTATTGATCGCGAGCAGTCTTATGAACAAATGTTGATCTGTTAACTGTGTAGCGACGCATTTCAGTTGGTAATGGTACCGGTCCTAAAATCATCGCTCCACTGCGCTGAGCAGTTTTAATTATTGTCTCACACGCAGAATCAATCAATTTGTGATCATATGCACGGATCTTTATCCTAATGCGTTGTTTTGTTTCTTTTGCAGCTTCGGCCATAAGGTACGATAGTTCAAATCAAGTAGGGAAAGACCTTTCGACCTTTCCCTACTTTCATTATTCAATAATTTTAGTTACAGATCCTGCACCAACAGTTCTACCACCCTCTCGGATAGCAAAACGCATAGTTTCTTCCATAGCAACTGGTTTTCCTAGCTCAATATCAACATTGACAGTGTCGCCAGGCATAACCATTTCTACACCTTCTCCAAGTGAAATTACATCACCGGTTACATCAGTTGTTCTGATATAGAATTGTGGCTTGTAACCCTTGAAAAATGGTTTGTGTCGTCCACCCTCTTCTTTGGTCAAAGCGTAAATCTGAGCAGTGAATTTCTTATGTGGAGTAACTGATCCTGGTTTTGCGAGTACCATTCCGCGTTCAATTTCATCTTTCTTAACACCACGCAAAAGAATACCAGCATTGTCTCCAGCCATACCCTTATCAAGCTGTTTGTTAAACATCTCAATTCCAGTTACAACTGTTTTTGTAGTATCTCGAAGACCAATCAATGAAACTTCATCACCAATATTAACTATGCCGCGTTCGATACGACCGGTAACAACTGTTCCTCGTCCTTCAATTGAGAAAACATCCTCAATTGGCATCAAAAATGGCTTTTCAACATCTCGAACAGGCACTGGAATGTATTCATCAAGAGCCTTTACCAAGTCCCTAATCGGCTGCTCAGCATCACCACCATCTTCTATAGCCTTAAGAGCGGAACCACGAATAATAGGAGTTTCATCTCCTGGATATTCATACTGCTTCAATAAATCTCGGATTTCTTCTTCAACAAGGTCAATAAGCTCTGGGTCATCAACCATGTCAACTTTATTCAAAAATACTACAATTGTTGGCACTCCAACCTGTCTTGCAAGCAAGATGTGCTCTCGTGTTTGAGGCATTGGGCCGTCTGCAGCAGAAACTACCAAAATTGCACCGTCCATTTGGGCAGCACCGGTGATCATGTTTTTAACATAGTCAGCGTGTCCAGGACAATCAACGTGAGCATAATGACGAGCATCTGACTCGTACTCAACGTGTGAAGTTGCAATAGTGATACCACGCTCTCTTTCTTCTGGAGCGTTATCGATTTGATCAAATGCTTTAGTTTGACCTGCAGGTGAAAAAAGCTTTGACAAAGCAGCAGTAAGCGTTGTTTTACCATGGTCAACGTGACCAATTGTACCAACATTTACATTTGGCTTTGATCTATTAAACTGTTCTGCCATATTGATAGTTATTGTGTGGCTTTATAGCCTTATATTATTACTTTTTGAGACAGTTCTGACTTTATATTCAAGCGGGACGAGTATACCAAAACCTTCTAATTTACGCAAGTCCCAGGCTGTTAACAAGCTAAATTGATAATTTTTGACTAACATTCGCATTTTTAATACTATTCTATTGGCTCTAGATAAAACTGCTCTTCTGCACCGTTTCCATCAATATTTTCAACATCATCTACTGGTTCTGGAGTGATTTCACCCTCGAATATCTCATCCTCTGGAATAGCTTCCTCGTAATCTACTGGAATTTGACTAATACTATGGCCATGAAGCGCTGGTTCGTCCATCTCGCCCGAGTACCAATCGTCTTCCCCACAACAATCAAATTCATCTGGATCAAAGTCAGCGGCCAAGCTTTCGTATTGATCAATTGACATTAGAACCACCGGTTCTTCACCTTCGGAATCAGTTACAATAAGTGGCGAATTTGTTCGTTTAGCTAAATCTATCAGTCTTTTGAAGTTTTGGTTAAGCATAGAGTGCAATGATTAATTATTAGCGATTAGTGATTCTATTAAACTTGGTCAACTGACTCTTGTCACTAGCCACTCTTATATACCCGCATCTTATCGCAATTAGAAATGTGGTCAAGACGCAAATGACATCCTCCCCGGGCTTAAGCCCGGGGAGGATGTCATTTTAACTCTTTATCTTATCTAGCGCTTCCGCCGCGTTTTTCAATAATATCTTTAGCAACATTATTTGGCACTTCTTTATACTCATTAAATTCCATAGTGTAGCTAGCTCGTCCTTGAGTCATTGATCGCAAGCTGGTTGCATAACCAAACATTTCAGCTAAAGGTACGATTGCGCGAACTGTTTTAATGTCACCGCGTTCTCCCATCTCTTGAATTTGACCGCGCTTTGCGTTCAAATCTCCTACCACAGTTCCCATTGATTCTTCCGGGGTTACAACCTCGACTTTCATAGTTGGTTCAAGCAAAACTGGTTTTGCTTTTTGAGCAGCCGCTCTAAAAGCCATTGAACCTGCCATCTTAAAGGCTGCCTCGTTTGAGTCAACATCGTGATATGAACCGTCATATACTGTTGCCTGAACATTAATTAATGGATATCCGGCTACAATACCGCGGTCCATTGCTTCACGAGCACCCTTTTCGATCGGATTAATATACTCTTTTGGAATCGCTCCACCTTTAATCGCATCAATGAATGCAAAGTTTGGAATCTCGCCATCTTCATCAGCCTCGGTAATTGGCGCGATTCGCAACCAACAATGTCCGTATTGACCACGACCTCCGGATTGTTTGATGTATTTTCCTTCGCCCTCAGCTTCTTCTCTGATTGTTTCACGATAACTAACCTGAGGTTTACCAACGTTTACCTCAACGCCAAACTCGCGCTTCATTCTGTCGACCAAAATTTCAAGATGTAATTCTCCCATTCCTGAAATAATAGTTTGCATTGTTTCTTCATCAGTTCTGACTCTGAAAGTTGGGTCTTCTTCTGCCAATTTTTGAAGAGCAATACTCATTTTTTCTTGATCAGCTTTCGTCTTTGGCTCAAGCGCTTGACTAATAACTGGCTCTGGGAATGTAATTGATTCCAAAACAATTGGTTTTTCAGCATCACAAAGTGTATTTCCGGTTGTTGTGTTTTTAAGTCCCACGGCAGCTACGATTTCGCCTGAGAAAACTTCGTTAACATCTTCTCGGGCATTGGCATGCATTCGAACAATTCTTGAAATTCGTTCTTTTTCTCCAGTAGTTGTGTTGAGCACATAACTTCCAGCTTTTAAATTTCCTGAATACACTCGCAAGAAAGCTAAACGACCAATAAATGGATCGGTTGCGATTTTGAAAGCCAAAGCAGAAAATGGCGCTGAATCATCAGCCGATCGAGTGATTATAGTTTCCTTATCATCTGGATCAAATCCTTCCATTGGCGGAACATCAAGTGGGGATGGGAGATAATCAACAACTCCATCTATCATCATCTGGACTCCTTTGTTTTTTAAAGCCGATCCACAAAGAACTGGGAAAATTTTTGATTTGATTGTTGCTTGACGCAAAATTCTTTTTAGATCTTCAAATGAAGGCTCTTCTCCATTAAAGTATTTCTCCATTGCAACTTCGTCGTTTTCAACAATAGCTTCTATTAAAGAAGCGCGCCATTTCTTTGCTTCTTCAAGATACTCTGCAGGGATATCAACTTCTTCAACAATTTTTCCTTGCTCATCGCGATAATAAAAAGCTCTCATTTTAAGCAAATCAATAATTCCTTCAAACTTATCTTCTTTACCGATTGGCAACTGAATAGGGTGAGCGTTTTTAGTTAGACGAGCCCTGATCGAGGCCAAGTCTTTCATAAAATCTGCTCCTGTTCTGTCTAGTTTATTGATAAAACAAATCCGTGGAACATGATATTTATCAGCCTGGTGCCAAACAGTTTCAGACTGTGGTTCAACACCAGCAACACCATCAAAAACCGTTACTCCGCCATCCAAAACTCGAAGAGATCGTTCAACCTCAACTGTAAAGTCAACGTGGCCCGGAGTGTCAATAATGTTAATTCTGTGATTATTCCAAAAACAAGTAGTTGCGGCTGATGTGATAGTGATTCCACGCTCACGCTCCTGTTCCATCCAATCCATTTCTGCTTCACCTTCATGCACCTCACCAATTTTGTGCTTTTTACCGGTGTAAAACAGAATGCGCTCTGTTACGGTAGTTTTTCCAGCATCAATATGAGCGATGATTCCGATGTTGCGTGTTTTATCTAATGAATATTCTCGGGGCATATTTGTTTAGCTTATAGCTGTTGGCTTTTAGCGCGATAGCTTTTAAACTTTATTAAGCAAAATGAGCAAAGGCGCGGCCTGCCGGTCGTAGCTCATTTTAATAATTATTTTGCGAAATGAGCGAAAGCCCGGTTTGCTTCTGCCATTCGCTGTACATCTTGTCGTTTCTTAACTGCATCACCTTCACCGTTTGCAGCTAACATTATTTCACCAGCCAATCTTTCAGCCATTGGTTTACCTTTTTTACCACGCGCTGCAATTAGCAACCATCTGTAAGCAAGTGCATGTTTTCTTGCCCCACGAACTGGTGTTGGAATTTGATAGTTAGCTCCACCAACGCGTCTTGATCTAACTTCGATAGCTGGAGTGATATTTTTTAAAGCAAGATCAAAAACATCCATTGGATCTTGTTTTGTTTTATCTGAAATGATAACAAAGCAATCGTAAACTATTTTTTCTGCAGTTGTTTTCTTACCATCCTGCATCACATAATTGATTAGCTTTGAAACTAAAACATTTCCGAATTTTGAATCCGGAACGATTATTCTTATTGGGGCTTGCTTTCCGCGCATAATTTTTAGATTAATTCTCGTTTACTTCCTGCCGCGCTGACAGTACTCGAGATTTTATTATTGTTTATTTTTTTGGTTTCTTTGTTCCGTATCTTGATCGTCCTTTAGTTCGCCCATCAACACCGGTAGTGTCATAGCGACCGCGAACAACAGTGTAGCGAACACCAGGCAAGTCTTTAATTTTTCCACCACGAATCATTACGATTGAGTGTTCCTGTAAGTTATGACCTTCTCCTGGAATATAGGAAATTACCTCCTGTCCATTTGAAAGACGAACACGAGCAACTTTTCGAAGAGCTGAGTTCGGCTTTTTAGGTGTAGTTGTGTAAACGCGTACACAAACTCCTCGTTTAAATGGAGCTCCGCGTCGAAGAGTTGTTTTTTTTCGATGTAAAGAATCCAAAGTAAACTGCATTGCAGGAGCTTTGGACTTAGTTGATTTTGCTTTGCGTCCTTTTCGGACCAATTGGTTTACTGTAGGCATAATAAATACGCGAGTAATCTATCACAACCCTCAAAAATCGTCAATTATTTAGAATACCTGCATCAAAACTGCCGTACAGCTCTCCCCTACCAAAGCATCACAAGTCATATAGGCTGGGGTACTGATAAATGAGAAAACACTGATTGAAGTAAAAATTGAGATTAAAATAAGAAACATTAATGCCCTTGGTCCATAAGTAGCAATGGCGTTTCTAATCTTTTGATGCTCTGGCTTTACTAGCAATGCGTCTAGCAATTTTGAACCATCAAGTGGATGGATTGGGATGATATTAAAAAAGAGTAAAAATAAATTGATTATCACCAAAAGAATCAAAAAGAATGACAAAAGATTCAAGTCTCCAATGACGCCGGCGGTTGAAAGTCCACGCAAAACAATTGCAGCCAATGTAGCAACGATTAAATTCGATGCCGGGCCAGCCAATGCGATTTTAACTGAATCCCATTTTGGGTCTTGAAGATTGTAAGGATTAAACGGAACTGGTTTTGCCCAACCAAATCCTAAAAGCAAAAGCGGAATAACTCCGATTGGATCAATATGCGCCAATGGATTTAAGGTTAAGCGCCCCATTTGCTCGGCTGTATGATCGCCTAATCTATCTCCTGCCCAGGCATGAGCGAATTCGTGGACAGTAATGGAAATCAAAATCACAGCCAGCCAAGCCAGCGCCATTATTGGAGCTTGGGTGATTAATTCGAGAAACATGAAAAGCTGTTAGCTGTTAGCTTATAGCTGTTAGAAAACCCTAAAAGCTAAGAGCTAGTAGCTAAAAGCTGAGACTACTCAACCCTTATATCCGCCCCGATTGAAGCCAGTTTACCATAAAGATCTTCATAGCCTCGTTCCAAATGTTCAACGCCGTCGATTTCTGAAGTTCCTTCAGCGGCCAAAGCGGCAGCCACATAAGCTAGCCCGGCGCGAATATCTGGAACAGTCATTTTTGTCGCCTTTAACTTTGAAGGACCCTTAATAACTGCCGAATGTTTAAAGTTTTGATCTTTGAATCGACATGGCAACTCTCCCAAGCAATTATTAAAAAGACTAATATCAGCGCCCATTTCGTTTAAAACCTTTGTATAACCAAATCTTTCTTGATAAACAGTTTCGTGTACCACTGAAGTGCCATCGGCCAGGGTCAAAACTACTACAAACGGTTGTTGCCAGTCAGTGGCAAACCCCGGATGCGGTTCAGTTTCAAGTTGCAAACCCTTATATTTGCCAGATCCTTTAAACAAAATCCCGTCTTCTGAAACTTCATATTCCCCACCGGCCATTCGAATTGCATTTAAAAAAGTGATCATTGAGCTGTGGCCTGCACCTTCGCAAAATATTTCACCACGAGTTGCAAGCGCGATACAAGCATACGAGGCTGCTTCCAATCTGTCTGGCAAAATTGTGTGAATACAGCCATGTAATTTTTCAACTCCAATAATTTCAATATCGCGACCGGCTCCACGCTCAATAATCGCTCCCATTTTTTGCAGCATCATTATAAGTGAGATGATTTCCGGCTCAATGGCGGCATTTTTAATCACTGTTCTGCCCTTTGCCAAAACAGCGGCATACAAAATTGTTTCTGTTGCGCCAACTGAAGGATAAGGCAATTCGATTAGCGCGCCTGTCAGTCCGTTTGGCGCGCTCATCTTATAACAATCCTCTTGATCTTCAACTTTTGCTCCCATTTTTTTAAGAGCCTCGACATGAAAATCAACCGGCCGTGGTCCAATTCTGTCCCCTTCCGGTAGCGGAACTTCAGCTTCGCCAACCCGATGCAACAGCGGCGCCACTGCCAAAATCGACAAGCGATTTTTTCTTGATAATTTTTTTACTGAAGAGGCATCAACTCTTTCCGACCTAAGCGTAAGCGTATGATCATGCAAAGAAGTTTTTGCGCCAACCATTTCAATTATCTCTCTGGCAATTTCCGATTCTTTTTGAAGTGGGACATTATGAAGTATCACTTCTTCGTCTGTAAGAAGCGAAGTAATAATCATTTTTGAAGCCGCGTTTTTCGCGCCAACAATTTTGACTGTCCCGGAAAGTGGCTTTCCGCCTGTGACGAATAGTTTTTCCATACTTGATTATTCTACCTATCTCAAACAAAAAACACCAGGTCACTGATGATTTTGGTGCTCCAGGCGGGAGATCGGAACTGGTCCTCTGCCACATGTGGGCAATGTTATTCAGATCGCGGTTGTGTGAGCCTTAGCCCAGACACCGTGTCCACATAACAGACGACCGCTGGATCCCCGCTTGCGTCCACTTGGAAACAGCTAGACTGCGTAATCTCGCAGATGATGGTTGAAGATTGGATCCTTTCAATGAAAATTAGCCAATTTCGATACAACCGCCATGAAGCACTTATATTATCCCCTGCACAAAAACATATGGCAAATAGAAAGAGTGGATTTTGTCCACTCTTTTTCCACAGTCTTTACACTATGGTTTTCATCCAAAAATGTATGGATCTGTCAGCTTGTTGTAGCTAAATACTTCCCCGTCATTAAAGAAACGACTAATTTCAATCTGAGCGTTTTCCGGTGAATCAGAGGCGTGGATTATGTTTCCGGCAACATCCATAGAAAAATCAGCTCTAATTGTGCCCGCATCTGCCTCGCGAGGATTGGTTGAACCAACAACTTTTCTAACTTCGTTTACAACATCATTCCCTTCCAAAACAACAGCAACTACTGGTGTTTCCATCATAAACTTAACCAAACTATCATAAAACGGTTTACCAATATGGTGAGCGTAATGATCAGCCAAAATCGTTTCGTCTAAGCTTAAAAGCTTAAGCCCAACAAGCTTTAATCCCTTTCGCTCAAAACGACCAATAACCTGGCCGATTAGCTCTCTTTGAACTCCATCCGGCTTAATAAGGACTAATGTTCTTTGAATGTCTGCCATATAAATATTATGATATTTGAGGCAATATTAGCAGAAAGATATTAATGAGTCAAAAATCACAATTCAAAACTTGTTACCTTATAACCCTCTTTATCTAGCAAAATATGTATATCGCCTTGAGTATCAGTCCTAAAAATTTGTGAGCCAATTAAACGAAGACGGTCGAGTGTAACCGGACTCGGATGGTTATATGAATTGTTAATACCTACTGAAATTATTGAATATTCTGGAGTTATTGATTCCAAAAATAAAGAACCGGTGGCCGAGCTGCTACCATGATGACCAACTTTTAAAATATCAATATCGCCAATTTCTGTTAATTGATTTTCCTGTTCAAAACCAATGTCACCCGTTAGCAATATTCGAGTTCCGTTATAAACTAAAATCGCAACTAATGAATCGTCATTTGGATCTTCAAAAATTTGATTTTCGACAGATACTTCAGGCCAAACTATTTCCAAGGTGGCGCCGGCGCCAAGATTATAAATTGCGCCGGCGCCCACAACTTCGACTTCGCCAAGTTTTTCAAAATATTCAAATACATCAGAATCATATTCCTGTCCGCTCACCCAAACTTCTTTAACTTGGTATCTTTGCAAAACTGAAACCAAACCAGTCACATGGTCAGCGTGTGGATGAGTATTAATTATCAAATCAAGCTTTCTATCCCAAAACGGTAAAACACTTGTTAGCTTTTCAACTACCTCACTTGTTGGTCCGCCGTCAACTAAAACCTGAGCATTAGGCGCATCAATAAAAATCGAATCGCCTTGTCCAATATCAAAAACCCAAACTGAAATCCGCTCGTCTGAAAATAAAGTTCCGGAAACAAAACCTTGAGCGCAGACAAAAATCGCCATCAGCCAAAACAGAGCTAAACAAAGGCGTAGTATTTTTTTCCAATCAATTTCCATAATATATAAACGCTAGTAATCCAAATTATTGTGACGACCACCGATATACACACTGGAATATTGGAAATAAACAGCGGTAAATCTGACACTGTTTTAATCACCCAAAGCATGACTGACAGAATCGCCCAAGCCGGTCCGCTAACAATCGCCGCTATCTGAACATTTAAAAAACTTGTCGCAACTGCCAGCGCCCCTAACCCCATCACATATGGAATAAACGGCAAAATTAAAAGATTTGTAATTATGCTTGCAAATGAAAAACTTTTAAAACTTAAAAGAATCACTGGCAATGCCATAAATGTAGCTGACAGTGTGGCCGAAATTGATGAGCGAATTTCAAAAGTCTTTGGGATAAATTTCAACTTCTTGTCGATTACCGGCGCAAGATAAATCAGCGCGATGGTTGAAAACATTGATAAGCGAAAGCCAACATCAAAAATCATCAACGGATTTTCAAGCAACATCAGACTGGCCGTGATCAATAAAACATTTACCATGGTTGAGCTTCGACCCAAATATCTTGAAAGCAAAACTAAAATCCCCATTACGCCGGCGCGAACCACAGCCGCGTCGGCTCCGGCTAAAATTACATAGCAAACAACCGAGGCGACCATTAAAGAAATTGCGCGCGATCTTTTAATGCCAAATGAAGCCAATAAGCCTGTCATTAAATACACAACTACAAAAACATTGTAGCCGGAGGCCGCCACAATATGAGTTGTTCCGGTTCGTAAAAACTTTTCTTGCCATTCATCGGTAAATCTTTGTTCACCAAGCAACAATCCGGCCAGCAATGAGCCGTGAGGTTCACCGAAAGTTTTATCCAGATGAGAGATAAATAACGCGCGCGATCTTAAAATTATATCTTTAATCTGATTTGCTTTTCCTGAATCTAATTTAAGTGGAACGCTATTTACAAAACAGGTGGCGTAAACTTTTTTTGCAGCTAGATATCTGTCGTAACGAAATTCCTCAAAAGGTTCTGGTTTTTCGAGCAGACAACGGGTTGATATTAGATCACCATAAGACAACGGCGGATAAAGTGGGGCAAAGATTATAATTCGATCTTTTATTTCAGCGTCATCAATTAATAAGTAATAGACAATAATTTTCTGACGCGTTTCAGAGTAATCAATATCAACAATTGTTCCAGATATTCGAACACTTTGACCATAAAAATCCGATACTTTAGATTGATGATCAAAAGTAAGCGCCAGCAGAATTGTTAGAAATAAAAAACTTACACAAACAACTCGGAGAACTCGACTGGGTGTGATTTTAAACATATAAAAAATCTGCAGTAAACTAAAACTCCCTTCCCCGAAAGCAGGGAGGGAGTTTTGTCTTCGCTATTTAATACATCATGGTTGTAGAGCTCGGTCAAGAGCTGGGGTGGACAACTAGACAACAAAGTTAATTAATTTGCCTTTTACATAAATAACTTTCTTAGGTTCTCCTTCAACAAACTTAGCCACATTTACTTGTTTCATTGCACTCTCAACCGCATCGGCTTGAGAGATGTTTAGTGGAACCACGATAGTTGCACGCAATTTTCCGTTTACTTGAACGGCGATGGTAACAGTGTCATCTACAGTTAAACTTTCATCGTATTTAGGCCAGGAATGAGTTTCTAGTAAATCCTGAGCTCCAAGCTTGAAAGCCATTTCATTGGCAACATGTGGTGCAAATGGGCAAAGGATTCTCGCAAATTCCATTAAGCTCTTTTCTGAAATTTGCCCATCTGAGTTTACTTCGTTTACAAAAATCATCATCTGCGACACAGCCGTATTGAACCTAAATCCTTCAATATCTTCGGTAACTTTCTTAATTGTTTTATGCAGTGCGCGTGTAACTGACTCTGGCTCACTGCCTCCTATGAGTGGCACAAGTTTCATCACTTTATCCAAAAACCTTCGCACCCCGATTAAACCATTTGTGTTCCAAGGCACCGGCTCTTCAAATGGACCAATAAACATTTCGTAAACTCGAAGTGAGTCAGCACCAAATTCACCAATTATCTCGTCCGGATTAACAACATTGCCCAGTGACTTACTCATCTTTCTGCCGTCTTCGGCCAAAATCAAACCGTGTGAATGACGACGAGCGTATGGCTCACTCGTTGGGACGTGCCCGCGATCAAATAGAAACTTGTGCCAGAAACGAGAATAGAGCAGATGGAGTGTAACGTGTTCCATCCCCCCATTGTAAAGGTCCACCGGTGTCCAGTACTTGAGCTTGTCCGTGTCCGCAAACGCTTTATTGTTGTGCGGGTCGGTATAACGCAAGAAATACCAACTCGATCCCGCCCAGTTGGGCATGGTGTCTGTCTCCCGCCTTGCTGGTCCGCCACATTTTGGACAAGTTGTATTAACCCAATCTGTGATTGTTGAAAGTGGCGACTCCCCATCGTCTGTTGGCTCATACTTATCGACTTCTGGTAATACAACTGGAAGATCAGAAACTGGCACCGGCACCCAACCGCAATTATCACAATTGATAAGCGGAATCGGCTCACCCCAATATCGCTGACGACTGAACACCCAATCGCGAAGTTTGTAGTTAATCGCTCGCTTCCCTTTTCCATTTTCCTCAAGCCAAGTTATCATTTTATCTTTGGCTTCAGCGGTCGAAAGTCCGTTGAGAAAGTCGGAATTAATAGCAACGCCAACCTCGGTATGAATAAGAATCTCCCCGTAAAAACTATTTTTCGCCAACCACAAGTACACGTTCTCCGGCTTTTCTCTTGGCGCCTCATCGTTAAATAATATCCCATACTTATCAATCAAATCATTGGTTTCAGCGTTGAGCTCCATTTCTTCTAATCGACCATCCTTGTGTTTGAAGACAAAATAGAAACCATTGGAAGTGCTGAACTCGTTCCAAAACCCTGGCTGCATTTTTTCACGAATAAACTCCTTATAAGCATTAATTCGATCAAACGGGATCAAAATCTTGTAAAAACCATCATCTGTTTTTTCAACAATTGTAATTCCTAGTTTTTTTATTTCTGATTCGTCTACTCCCATCACAAAACTTCTGCTCTGATCCTGGTCTTTGATTACTACTGGCTTAACCGGCAAATCAAACTTCTTGGCAAACTCAAAATCCCTTTCATCATGCGCCGGGACAGCCATAATCGCCCCAGTGCCATAGCCCATCATTACATAGTCGGCTACCCAAATTGGAATCTTTTCGTTGCTGGCCGGATTGATGGCATAAGCACCCGTGAACACGCCGGTTTTTTCTTTGGTGGCATCGCCACGCTCGATGTCTGATTTTTTTCGCGCCGTAGCAACATACTTTTCAACTTCAGACTTCTGCTCTTCAGTCGTGATCTTTTTCACAAGTTCATGCTCCGGTGCAAGTACCATATAGGTTGCGCCAAACAAAGTGTCGGGGCGAGTTGTAAAAACTTTCAGTTTGTTGGATGTTGAATGTTGAATGTTGGATGACTCGATTTCAAAATCAACCTCCGCCCCTTCGGATTTTCCAATCCAATCCTGCTGTTGCTTTTTGATTTTTGGTAGATAGTCGACTGTGTCGAGGTCTGTCAAAAGTCTGTCCGCATACTTGGTGATCGCAATCATCCACTGCTCCTTATCGCGTTTTTCAACTGGTCCATGACAGCGCTCGCAAGTTCCGTCTACAACTTCTTCATTTGCCAAACCAATCTTACAACTCAAACACCAATTAATCGGCATCTTCTTTTTATAAGCCAAACCGGCGCGGAAAAATTCCAAAAACATCCACTGGGTCCATTTGTAATACTGCGGATCGGTAGTGTTGATTTCCCGCGACCAATCAAAACTCAATCCTAAAGATTTGAGCTGACGACGAAAAGTATCAGTATTTTCGCGAGTTACATCTTGGGGTTTACGACCGGTTTTGATAGCATAATTTTCTGTTGGCAGACCAAAAGCATCCCAGCCGATTGGATACAAGACATTGTACCCTTCCATTCGCCTTTTACGCGCCACCACATCGAGTGCTGTGTAACTGCGCGGATGCCCCATATGCAAGCCGTCGCCCGAAGGGTATGGGAATTCAATCAGACAATAATATTTTGGTTTATCTGATTCATCTTCGGCCTTAAAGGCGCCTTCGTCTTCCCAGCGCTTTTGCCATTTTTTGTCGATGTCTTTGTGGTCGTACATAGTAAATGAATATTAGCTGAAATTTGGGTTGGGTGCAATGTTTGGGGATAGGATGTTGGAAGTTGGATGTTGGATGTTGGACGTAGGGACACGGCATGCCGTGTCCAATCGAATTGGATGTACGAAATTGATTACCGTAGGGGCGGACCCATGTGTCCGCCCGTTAAGAATTGAGATTGCTTCACTTTACTCACAATCGTTCCCTCCCTCATTTCCACACCGGCCGTAGTGCCGGTGCCTAACGAAAGTCGCTGGGCCCCGGAACCCGCCTTCGCCCTTCGGGCTTCGGACGGGCAGGCAGGTCCGGGGTGGAGACACAAAGAGATTCTTCGTCGGCCTATCGGCCTCCTCTGAATGGGGAGAGGAAATCGTAGGGGCGGTTCATGTGCTCGGACAAAACAAATACCCGACCACCTGTTAACAGTGATCGGGCAGACGATGACGCCTCGTTGGCGTCGATCAGTCGGGGTCGGTTTCCTGACGAAGGATCTCGATCTTGTGCTCCTCGATGAAATCCCTCATGCCGAGACGGAGGCCGAGCTCGTCGAGAGCCTCTTTCGTTTGCTTGAAACTCGACCGACCGAAGTTCTTCAGCTTGAGAATCTCGTCTTCGCCCAGCTCGCAGACCCTCCAGAGCGGAATCTCGTCGATTCGCATGCCATCAAAATGATCCTCGATTCTGTTTGCAGCACGCACCGAGGGCTCGAGGACTTAAACCGGCTTGCGCAGGTTCAGGATCATGACTTCGACCGGGAAATCCTCGGTCTTGCGCGTCGAGGGCGGAACCGACTTGCCAATGTCGGCCACGGCATCCGGTGAGCTCAAGAACATGAGCCGCCCGAGAAGCGACGCCTGCGCCTCCGTCGGCTCTTCGATCTCGATCTCGATCTTGACCTTCGAGCCCTGAACGAGTTCGGTGAGTCGGGGATCATTGAAATCGCTGATCTCGACTTCAACGACCACGGGTTGGTTGCGATGGGTGTTGGCCTTCACACGCACACGGATCTTGTCAGACATCTTCGCTCCAGGTTGAGATTGTCGTCCCCCAAAACGAAAAACGACCCCTCACACTAGCAAGAAGTCGCTTTTTTGTCAATCAATTAATTTTAGGACTCAATCCCCCCTTCGGTCGGGAAACCCGCCTCTTTCCAACCCATCACTCCACCCTCAAGCCGGCCGACCCTTTGATAACCATCAGCCTCCAATGTCTCGGCCGCTTTTGTCCCTTTTCCCAGCTCATCAAACTCACCGTAAACCACAACCACCATATCCTTATCTTTCAAATATTCCTGATAACCATTATCAAACTGCTCAACCGGAACGTTAACTGCGCCCGGAATGTGAGAATGTTCATATTTATCCGGCTCTTGAAGATCAACAATGCAACAAGGAGTTTCTTGGTCCATTTCCTCTTTTAATTTTTGGGGGGTGATGATTTGCATATGTTAGTAGATAATAGCTTATAGCGGGATAGCTATTAGCTGTTAGGATGAGCATCAGACAAGCGCTCAAGCGCGAGAGTAAATGCGCCGCGACGCAAATCAGTTGAATATTTTTCCTTGCGCTCCCAAACAGCACTGGCGGCCTCGCGCATCGTTGTCTTTAGTCTATCATCAACTTTGGTTTCACTCCAATGCTCGCCTTTCATATTCTGATCCCACTCAAAATAACTTACGGTCACGCCACCCGAGTTGGCTAAAATGTCAGGGATAACATTAATGCCCCGACCAAACAAAATGTCATCTGCTTCCGGTGTGGTTGGGCCGTTGGCTAGTTCCATAATCGCCTTAGCTTTGATGTTACTGGCGTTAGCTTCGGTAATTTGATTTTCAAGAGCCGCTGGAATTAACACATCACACTCAAGCTCTAACATTTCTTCATTTGTCAGATTTTGAGCGCCGCTGAAATCCTGAACGCTCCGCGTTGCATCTTTGTGAGCTCCAAGCGCGCTGATATCAAGTCCCTCCGGGTTGAAAATTGCGCCTTTTGAATCTGAAGTGGCAATCACCTTCCAGCCTTTGGCAAATAAAATCTCGGTCATAATCCTGCCAGCGTTTCCAAAACCTTGAACAATTACTTTTTTGTCCTCGCTTCCGAGTCCAAGCTTTTCGACTAGCGCTTCCAAAACATAAAATCCGCCAGTTGCTGTCGCAGTTCCCCGCCCCTCACTGCCACCGTTGGCAATCGGCTTGCCGGTTACCACAGCCGGGCTACCAAATTCGTCGGCAATCCAAGCCATCTCTTGGGGAGTGGTGTTAACGTCTGGCGCTGGTACATCAATTTCCGGTCCGATTAATGATTTCATGGCACGGGTCCAACCGCGAGTAATTTTTTCAAGCTCAGCCTCACTATATTCTTTTGGATTAAAAGTCACGCCGCCCTTACTACCTCCCATTGGAATGCCGGCCACTGCACACTTGAATGTCATCCAAGTGGCCAGTGCTTTCACCTCAAAAATATCAACATTTTGATGATAGCGGATTCCCCCTTTAAACGGTCCGCGCCAGTTATTGTGTTGCACGCGAAAGCCCTCCAAAATTTGTAACTCACCATTGTCACGAACAAAAGGAATGGCAACGCGCACTTCGCGCATTGGTACACTTAACTCATCGAGCACTTCTTGATTGATGCTAGCCAAACTCGCTGCTCGTCGGATTTGGTTTAAGGCATTTTCGAATGGGTTGTTCATATTTATTAATTATCGCAGGGGTTAGGGGCTATTTATTCTTTTGCCGACAAATAACGCTCGGCGTCTAGTGCAGCTATACACCCTGACCCTGCGGCTGTGATTGCTTGCCGATAAAACGGATCAATCACATCGCCACAGGCAAAAACGCCTTCGATATTTGTTTTTGTAGTATTGGGTTTCACTTTAATGTAGCCCTTGTGGTCAAGCTCTAGCAATCCTTCAAAAATTTTCGTGTTTGGTTTATGACCAATTGAGGCAAAATAACCTTCAGCTTCAAGCTCCGACTCTTCACCGGTTTGATTATTTTTAATCTTGACTAGCTCTAACTTTTCTTGCCCAATCAATTCAATCGCTTCAGTGTTCCACAACACTTTGATTTTTGGATTATTGAGCGCCCGCTCTTGCATTGGTTTAGAAGCTTTAAATTCATCTCGCCTAACTAAGATCGTTATTTCAGACGCAAACCTTGTTAAAAACGTTGCTTCCTCAAGCGCGGCGTCTCCTCCTCCCACAACCACAACTTTTTTGTCGCGAAAGAAAAATCCGTCGCAAGTCGCACAAGCAGAAACTCCCTTGCCTTTTAGTTTTTCTTCACCTGGAACACCCAGCCACATTGCCGAAGCGCCGGTCGCAATAATTATCGAATCAGTTTGAAATTCTTTGTCCGATGTTTTTACAACAAACGGTTTGCTTGAAAAATCAACTTCAGTCACAGTGTCAGCTAAAATTTCTGTCCCAAACTTAACTGCTTGTTTTTTTAAATTTTCAATAAGATCTGGCCCCATAATTCCCTCAGGCTCACCCGGCCAATTTTCAACCTCGGTCGTTGTCATAAGCTGTCCGCCTGGCTCAGATCCGGATATCAAAAGAGGTTTTAGCTCTGCTCTAGCCGTGTAAATTCCGGCCGTGTACCCAGCCGGCCCCGAGCCAATAATTATAGTTTTTCGTATTTCCATAACTAAGTAAATTAGTTAATTTTACTTCCTCCGATTTTCAAATTTAAGTGTACTCCTATCGAAATATTTCGTACACCCCCCAGGGGGGTATATTTAAATTGTTAAATCAAAGGACGAGCCCTACGACTCGTCCTTTTGCCACTCTTAACTCCTCATAACTGGGGAGATTAAATTAATAATTCTATCTCGAATACTTGATCACCTGAATACTTTTACCCCAGATGTCCTTCCATTTTTTCTTTTAACATCTCTTTGCTCATCGATCCCGAGAACTGTTCTACTGCTTGCCCACCTTTGAAGATAATAAAAGTTGGGATTGAAAGAATATTGAATTGCCTAGCTAAGTCCGGGTTTTCATCAACATTAACTTTTCCAATAATCACTCCTTCCATTTCGCCAGCTAATTCCTCAACAATCGGTGACATTACCTTGCATGGCCCGCACCAACTTGCCCAAAAATCAACTAGCACCGGTTCTTTAGCTTGTAAAACTGTTGAGTCAAAATTATCGGTTGTGAGTTCCATAAAAAGATTATAGGTTATAGATAATAGAGGGAATAGCAGGATAACTGATAGCTATCGAGCGCTGGGATTGTAGCACAAACAAAAAAGAGGGGCAAAGCCCTCTTTCTCGATATTACCCATATTACTCGTGTCGCCCTTTTTACCCTTCTACTTCGCACCAGCTACATTCAAAACGCGGGCGTGTTCTTCTTCTTTATAAATTTCCAAAATATCACCTACTTCAATTTTTGCCTTACCGACAAACTCCATTCCGCATTGATTGCCTTGTTCAACAAACTTAACATCCATTTTTCCTTCTTGAAGTGAACCAATTTTTCCTTCAGCGATAATTTTATCTTCCCGCATAACCCGAGCTGTGGCTCCAAGTTCTACCCTTCCTTTGTTAACCTGGCCTCCAACAATCATTCCCTTTGGTGACTTTTGAAAAACCGCCAAAATGCTGATTGAACCAAGTTCTGTGTAAATCAATTCTGCCGGAATCAGTACTCGCAACTTTTCAACTACTTCTTCAAACAGTTTGTAAATAACATTGTACTGAAAAACGTCCACTCCTTTATCGCGAGCTAAAACCGAGGCTGCAGTAGATGGCTTAACATTGAAAGCAATCAACATTGCGCCAGTAGCGTCTGCGTTTAAAATGTCAGATTCAGTAATATAGCCCAGCCCCTTTGAGACGATCTTCACACCAACATAAGGACTGTCGATTTTTTCCATCATTCCCAAAATAGCTTCTAGCGATCCAAGCACATCAGCTCGAACAATAAGGTTAAGCATTACTTTTTGAGTTCTTTCTGATGATCCTGATTCCTCGCCATTGTCAGCTGATTTAGTCTTACGAACAGTCATTTCGTCAACGCTTGATTTTCGATTTGGCTGAGACTTAAGTTTTTCCAAATCTTTTGGATTCTCCGGCACTTCTAAAATATCTCCAATAGCCGGCGCTACTTTAAAGCCTAAAATTTTAACCGGAGTTGATGGTGGTGCAACTTTTACATCCTTTCCATCCCAAGTTCTCATGGCTCTTACCTTTCCGTACAAAGCTCCCCGTAGACCCAACGAATCTCCAACCTTTAAAGTTCCTGATTGAACCAATACAGTTGCAACCGGCCCTTCGGCTTTATCAACATTTGACTCAATGATTGTTCCAAGTGCTAAGCGGTCAGGATCAGCAATAATATGATCCTTTTCCATATCAGCCACCAGCAAAATCATATCAAGCAAATCATCAATATTTGTTCCTTGCTTAGCAGAAACTGGCACCATAATTGTCTTTCCTCCCCAATCTTCCGGAATAAGTCCGGCTTCGGCTGAAAGTTGATTTTTTACTTTTTCAATATTGGCGTTGTCTTTGTCGATTTTATTGATAGCCACTACAAACGGAATTTTAGCCGCTTTGATAATATCGATGGCTTCGCGAGTCTGAGGCTGAACGCCATCGTCGGCCGCTACAACTAAAATTGCAATGTCAGCTACTTTAGCGCCACGAGAACGCATCACTGTAAAAGCTTCGTGACCCGGAGTATCAATAAATGATAACTCATGCTCTTTGCGACGAACTTGGTAGGCACCAATATGCTGAGTGATTCCACCGTGCTCTGTATCAATAACATTTGTATTTCGGATTGAGTCTAGAATTCTTGTTTTACCGTGGTCAACATGCCCCATTACCACAATCACCGGAGCGCGTGGTTGCATGTTTTTACTTTCATGCATCTCCAAAGCTTTTTCTAATTTTTCCAAACCTTCCAAGTCGTGATCTTCAATAGTTACCTCTTCTTCTGACTCGGCGATATAACCTAAGTCTTCAGCAACAATTGAAGCACTTTCAAAATCGATTCTTTCATTAAGTGACGCCAAAATTCCAGCCCGCATTAATTCCTGCATTACTTTGGCGATCGGCAAATTTAATTTTTCTGCAAAATCACGAACACTGATAGATGATGGTAATAATATCTTTTCAGCCGTTCCCTCTTGAACCTTTAATTTAAGATCAGCTCTAGCTTTCTGCTCAGCTCGTTTCTTATCTAAAAATTGACGCTTTTTATACTGACGCCATGAATATTCGATTCTACCGGCATCTCTATCTGGAATTTTGATAGCTTTAGCTCCAATGTCAAAACCAAGCTCCGGCAATTTTGCCCGTAGCTCATCTGTAGAAACTCGTAATTTTCGAGCGAGTTCTGAAATGTTCATGGCCCGAGAATACCGCAGAAGCGAGTTTTGGTCAATGAAATAGTTACCATTATGGACTTCCGGCCCCTATTGCCCCTTTCACCCCTACTCTATTTCTTTTACAAACCACAGCAACCTAATTGGCAAATCACCGTGCGGAGAATTTGCGCCGATTTCCAGAACATCATCTTCAAATAAAAAGTAATAACCAGTTTTATCCTCTGTATATCCGCCATCCAGATCTGTTGGCAAAGCCTCAATATAATCTGGAACTAAATATGAGCTAACATCAACACACTGCGTGCAAGCACCAACCGAGACTTCTTTCTCATAAACCTGGAAAGCAATCTCCCAAAACACTTCTGGATCATTTTCTTCTAGCTCCAGCATCGCTTCCATATAATCACGCACGCCGTCTGCTAGCACCTCGTCTTGCTCAAACTCAAACTTTTGCACAGGATTGGCAAACATCGCCACAATAAGCATCGCGGTAAACACAATTACTACTGCGCCAATGACATCGATATTTGTATAGCCGTAATGGTATCGCATATGTTACTCTCCTAGTATATGTTAAACACGACCGATCCACAATCAGGTTTTATTCTTATCGACAAGCCGGCGAGGATTACCAGCCACGATGTTGTTGATGTTTTGCGCAGACTGACAGGCATTAAAAAAATTGGTCACGCTGGTACGCTTGATCCATTTGCCACCGGACTTTTGATTATAGCCATTGGTCGTGAGACCACCAGAGAGATTTCAAAGTTTGTTGGAATGGACAAAACCTACGAAGCGCAAATTGTGCTTGGTGCAACCACTGCAAGTTTGGATACAGAAACCGAGGTGATTTTTAATCGCGTAGGGGCGTATGGTCATACGCCCCTACGGCGCGATGAAATCGAAAACGCGATGAAAAAACTCACCGGCGAGATCGATCAAATACCACCAATGCACTCCGCCATCAAAGTCGGGGGTAAACGATTGTACAAGTCAGCCCGTAAAGGTGAAGAAGTCCGGGTTGAGCCTCGTAAAATTAGAGTCAAAGAATTCACCATGATCGAACCCAAAATTCCGCAGGTCTCCGGGAGACCTGTTGAGCAAAAAACACAAATCATAAGCGCACATATTAAATGCTCCTCTGGAACTTATGTCCGAGCCTTAGCTCGTGATCTAGCAGCAGAGCTTGGGACTGTTGGCTATCTGCGCAATTTAAAGCGAACCTCAATTGGAAAATTTGAGCTTCAAAATGCCATCAAACTAAAGGATCTGACAGCTAATAATTGGCAGATATTGGTAAAATCCTTAAAAGAAATGGCAATTGACGAAAAAGCAATATAATGATACCTTTGGTGTGTCATTCATTAAAATAACTGTTCAGAATGGCGACAGGTACAGATTCCGGATATGATTGTTACAATAAACAAAACTCGTGCAAAGTGCTCTGCGACTCAAATCAAAGAAACTTTACGAAATTCCGTGACAACCTAATCACAAAACTAAGGTAGTAATACCTGTCTGTTTTCATTTCTGAACTCCAATAAACTATGCCAACGCTATATTTAGCTGTGCTCATAGGATTTGGGGGTCTTTTTATAGGAGTTCTTCTGGGAATAATTATCCGAAAGATACTTGTAAAAGGCAAAGTCAAATCCGCTGAAGCCCGCGCCGAGAAAATCCTTAAAGATGCCAAAGAAAAAGAACAAGAAGTCCTAATCAGCGCTAAAGAAAAAGCTCTTAAAACATTAGAAGAGAGTAAAAGAGAAACAGAGGAAGACCGCCGAGAAATCCGCAGTGCCCAGCAAAGATTAGAAGCCAGGGAAAACAAATTTGATAAAAAATTACTTGAGCTTGAAGACACTAAAACAAAACTAGAACAACAAAAAGCTGATGTTCTCAAGGTCCGTGACGACATTGAAGCAATTCGAGAAGAACAAAAAACCAAACTTCAACAAGTAGCTGGGCTGTCAAAAGACCAAGCTCGAGAAGAACTTTTTAAAGCTGTTGAAGAAAACAGCAAAGAAGTGTTGCTTAACCGAATTCACAAACTCGAACAAGACGGCGAAGAAGAGCTAGATAAAAAAGCACAAAAAATGCTTTCGCTTGCCATTCAAAGATTTGCCTCAAGCCATGTGGTTGATACCACCACAACTTTGGTTGAACTTCCAAACGACGAAATGAAAGGAAGAATTATTGGTAAAGAAGGTCGAAACATTAAAACTTTAGAAAGGCTAACCGGTTGTGAGTTGATTATCGACGACACTCCAGAGATGATTACCATCAGCGGGTTTTCACCTGTTCGTCGGCAAGTTGCTAAGCGATCATTGGAAATGTTAATCAAAGACGGTCGTATTCAACCAGCTAGAATTGAAGACGCTGTTAACCAAGCTAAAAAAGAATTAGCCAAAGAAATGAAAAAAGCTGGCGAAGATGCTCTTTACGAGCTTGGAATTCCAGTTTCATCAATTGATCCAAAGCTAGTTTCTATTTTAGGAAGACTAAAATTCAGAACCAGCTATGGCCAAAATGTTTTGCAACACTCAATTGAAGTTGCCAGAATTTCCGGAATGCTGGCTGACGAATTGGGGGCCGACGCTTTTGAATGTAAAAAAGGTGGACTTTTTCACGACATTGGAAAAGCAGTTGACCACGATATGCAAGGCGCTCACCCTCAAATTGGTTATAACATCATGAAAAAATTCGGCTTCCCAGAAGAAATGTGTTACCAATCAGTTGCCCATCACGAAGATAAACCAAAAACTCTTTCCGGCGTAATTGTTAAAGCAGCCGACGCAATCAGCGGCGCTCGCCCTGGGGCTAGACGAAGTACAATTGAAGAGTACATTACTCGTCTACAAAACCTGGAAGATACTGCCATGGGATTTGAAGGAGTTGAAAAAGCCTATGCCATTCAAGCCGGTCGCGAAGTGCGAGTATTTGTTGAGCCTGGACAAATTGATGACTACGGCGCTCACGAACTGGCAAAAAATATTGCCAAAAAGATTGAAAGCGAATTAACATATCCGGGTGAAGTAAAAGTAACAGTGATTCGAGAAACCAGGACAATGGAATACGCAAGGTAGATTATTAGAAATTAGACCAATAGAGCTACAGATCTCGAATTCTATCAGTCTACTGGTCTAAACTTCTACAATCTAAAACTGCTTGATTTAATTCCTAACATTAGATAAAATATCGAACATCAAACCTTCCTATGAATAAAGCAACTCTTGCACTTAAAATAGCAGAACAGCTAAGTATTACTAAAAAAGAAGCTGAAGATTTTATTGCCATTTTTCAAGATGTGATAATTGACGCTCTTAAGAAAAATGATGAGGTGACCATTGCCGGGTTCGGAACCTTTTCATCAAGAGTTCGTCATGCCCGCAAAGGCGTTAACCCGCGTAAGCCAAATGAGATTATTGATGTACCGGCAGTTAAGGTGCCAAAGTTCAAAGCAGGAAAAAAGTTAAAAGATGAGCTTAAAGGAAGCGCCTCGTCAACTTCTGCTGAATAAGATCAAGAGAAAAAACACTGTCAGGATGGCGGTGTTTTTTGGTGTTTTTTTGTTAAGTAAACGACCGCCGACCTGAGGGTCGGTGGTCGTTTACTTAACAGATCGTATAGGACCAATGGGACCTATGCCTGAGCCCAGTCTTCAACCTTTGCTTTAATGTCACCCAATCCCACCATTTCCATTTCAGTGCTAGCGCGTTCCTTCCATTCAACTGAATCTTGATCTAATGTTTTATCAGATACAACCAATCGCAATGGGATTCCAATCAAATCAGAATCAGCAAACTTAGCGCCTGCCGAAACATCGGCTCGGTCATCCCACAAAACCTCAACTCTAGATTTTGTCAGTTCCTTATAAATCCTCTCAGCCTCACCATCAATCTTCTTTTGGTCAGTCTTTGAACTTAAAGAAATTAAATGAACTGCAAACGGTGCCACACTCTTTGGCCAAATGATTCCTCGGTCGTCGTGCATCACTTCAACAATTGACCCCATCACTCGACTTGGACCTATTCCGTAACTTCCCATGATAATTTCGGTTTGATGATCATTTTCATCTGGCACTTTAAAGTCAATCGCATTTGAAAATCTAGACTCAAGCGGAAAAATATTTCCAACCTCAATTGTCTTTTTGATTTCGTACTTATCCGTATTATCCCAATCCGCCTCCTCTACCACTTCTTTGTTTGAAGCCTCCCCGGTTTCTTTATCAATATAAATTGTATCCTCTCCTGCTTCAGTTTCTACCTGGAATTCGTGACTAAACTTCTTAGTAAAATCTCCACCGCTCGCCTTGGTAACAATCGCCTGCAAACCGCATCTTTCGTAAACTTTTAAATAAGCCCCTTTGGCAACTTCGTAAAATTCATCAAAACCTTCCTGAGTTAAATGAAAGCTGTAAAGATCTTTCATGTTAAACTCGCGCCCTCGCAGTATTCCGGACTTTGCCCTAAGTTCATTTCTAAACTTGTCACTTATTTGATAAACCAAAACCGGAAAATCTTTATATGACTGAGCAAACTGTTTTATAAGTGGTGTTACAATATCTTCGGCAGTGGCTGCAAGCGCATACTCTTTATTCCCCGCTCCTTCAAGCCGAAATAAAACATCAATGCTATCCCAGCGCCCGGTGTCTTCCCAAACTTTTTTTGGAGTAAGTCCCGGCATTAAAATCTCTTGTCCGCCGATAGCGTCTATTTCTTCTCGAACAATATTTTGAATTTTGCGCAAAACACGAAGCCCAAGCGGTAAATAGGTATAAACTCCGGCTGTAAGCTGATCTACAAATCCGGCCTGCACTAAATACTTAGCATTTGCTGATTCTGCGTCAGCTGGTGCCTCTTTTGAGGTTCGCGTAAAAAGCTGTGATTGTTTCATAATAGTAGAAAGATTATCGTTTTCTGATCAAAATTGCAAACCAAGTGGCAATCGGCACAGTCAGAATCAAAGCTAATGTTCCAGCCAAAGTTCTGATTATTTCTTCAGCCACAAATTCTTCATTTAAAAATCTTGTGATGGAAATCGTGTCATTCATCATAAAAATCAGAAAAAGCGGGAGTGCCACGCCAACATATGCCAACACCAGCGTATTTATAACCGAAGCTATGTGATGCCGGCCAACATTCATTGCCCGTTTAAACAATTCTTTTTTATCCAAACTCGGATCAGCCGAGCCAATTTCAAAAACGGTTTCCTGTTGAGTAATGGCAATATCATCCAAAACACCAACCGCTCCTAAAATTATACCGACCAACAAAATACCTTTCGGAATTATCAAACCGCTCGCACCGGCAAACAACATGACCGCATCTTCAGTCGCCAGTCCGGTCAAACTTCCAAGCGAGACAAACAGATAAGAAAAAATCAAAACAAAAACCAAGCCAACGACCGTACTTAAAAAAGCAATAAAGGTCGCCTTTCTAAAACCGTGAGTTAAGTGCATATTAACTCCCAAAATAACCACCGCGCCCAAGATAACTATTAGAACAGGATCAGCTCCAGCAATAATCTTTGGAAAAACCCAGCCAAATAAAATTGCGATCGTGACCATTAATCCAACTAGAGCAAATAATCCTCCCCGTCTGCCAATAGCAATGGCTAAAATCGCAAAAATTATAAAAATCCACCACAGACCGGCCAAGCGATTAACATCACCAAAATAAATCTGCTCCGTGTTGTCACTAAATTCTATAATTTGCAGATACACCTTATCCCCTGCTTTTAAATTATAATCATAGCCATCTGTTTTTGTTGATGACAACAGAGCTTCGTATTCATTGCCTGAAAAATCTTGAGCAATAATTTGTTGATCATTGATTACCTCAATAACCACTGCCTCAATTTCACTGGTTGCTTGCGCACCCACAAAAGCCGGTAAGGCGAAAAGTATCAGTAAAATTGGAATCAATTTTTTCATAGCTTCATTATTCTATCAATCAATTGCTCCTTTGATAAGAACTCAAAACTGATGTAGGATAAAATCACTATGAACAAATTCATAAAAATCCTGATTTTAATAGCGGTTTTGGTTGGACTAGGTCTCCTATTTTGGCAGATACCATCTAATCAAAAAGTTGAATCTGAAGCCAAAGTAGCAGCGACAATTTTTCCAATTTATGACATCACTAAAAACATTGTTGGCAATGAAATGGATGTCGCCTTAATTCTTCCACCTGGTGCTAGCCCTCACACTTACGAGCCTACTCCGTCTGATGTTCAATCACTTTCCAATGTTGAAGTGGTCTACGCTGTTAGCTATGAATTTGATGGCTGGGCAAACAGCATTGCTCAAAGCAATGATGCCAAGATCGTTCTGCTTGATAGCTCAATTGAACTTATGTTGTCACACGACACTGACAAAATAGATGACGCTGATCCACATTACTGGCTAACAATTGCTAATGCTCAACAGATAGCGATGACAATTACAATTGATTTATCAAGACGATACCCGGAGTCGGCCAATAACTTTGCTAAAAATTTATCCGACTATTCACAGGAACTGGCAGCCACCGATGAGCAAATCAGATCCGTACTTGATTCTGTGCCCAACAAAAACCTAATCACAATGCATAATGCGTGGTATTATTTTGCACAAGAATACGGATTAAATGTTGCCGGCGCTTTTGAACCAACTGCCGGCCGCGAGCCGACACCTCAGTATTTAATCGAACTGATTGATGCAATTAAATCAGCTGAGGTAAAGACACTTTATTCCGAGCCGCAGCTTGATAACGCGCCCCTTGAATCATTCATAAAAGACAACAATTTAACTTTGGCGATTCTTGATCCAATCGGTGGAGTCGAAGGCCGACAGTCCTACATTCAACTAATGCTCTACAATGCCCAAACAATCGCGCAAAACCAATAAAGCAGCAATAGATGTTCATCATCTAAGTGTTTCCTATGGCGAAAATAAAGTTCTTGATAATATTTCTTTTCAAATTCCAGTTGGAAATGTTGCGGCCATAATCGGACCAAACGGATCCGGTAAAACAACTCTTTTGAAAGCTATTCTTGGTCTAATTGATGTTGACCAAGGATCAATTTCCGTATTTGGGAACAAACTGAAAAAACAACGCGACCTCATTGGTTATGTTCCGCAAAAATTTGAATTTGATTTAAACTTCCCGATTACGGTCGAAGAGTTTATGGGACTAGCCCGCAAAAAAAACCAACCGGCTCTAGTGATCGAAGAAAAAATAAAAGAAGTTGGTTTAACACCGATGATTTTACAAAAACAACTTGGCGAACTTTCGGGCGGACAATTACAACGAATACTTATTGCTGAAGCGCTATTTAATGAACCAAAAATTTTGATTTTAGATGAGCCGGCAGCTGGTATTGATATTGCTGGGGAAAAAATGTTCCACGATATTATTGATCATATTAACAAAGACCATGATACTACAGTTTTGATCGTTTCCCATGACATGGCTTTTGTTTCCAAGGTGGTCGATCAGGTAATCTGCATCAATAAAACTTTAATTTGTTCTGACGCACCAAAAATTGCCATGACAGAAAAGAACTTAAAAAAGGTTTTCGAAGATGTAAATCTCTCCCATCACGAACATTAAGTGCATTAGATATGATCACAGATATTCTCTTCTATTCTTTTATGCAACGCGCCATTATCGCCGGTTTGATTTTGGGAATTCTTTTAGCTAGCCTGGGAGTAATTGCTACACTTCGTAAAATGTCTTTTTTTGGCGAAGGCGTTGCCCATGCATCACTGGCCGGGATCGCAGTTGCCATGCTAGCAGATGTAGCGCCACTGCCAATTGCAATTATTTGGTCAGTATTGGTTGCTCTAATCATTTACTGGCTAGAGCGCTCAACAAAACTTCATTCTGACACAGTCATTGGAATTTTATTCACTGCCAGCATGGCTTTTGGTGTAATTTTGATGAGCCAAACTGCAGGATACCAACCAGAACTTATCTCGTTCTTGTTTGGAAGTATTCTGGCGATAAGATCTATCGATCTTTATATCATTGGTGGCCTGGCGCTTATTATTATGCTTTGGTTTGTGCCGTCTATAAAACAGCTCACATATCTTTCTTTAAGCGAGGAATCAGCAACTGTCAGTGGGATCAAAACAAAAACTCAAACTCTACTGTTTTATATTGCGCTTTCAATTGCAACTGTACTGGGCGTTAAAATTTTAGGAATAATTCTTGTTTCTGCCCTTTTGATTTTGCCGGCAGCAACAGGCAGACTGCTTTCTAAATCATTTAAATCATATTTTACAGTTTCAATTATTATTTCTGAAATTACAATATTGCTTGGTCTTTTTCTCTCATATATAAAAGACCTCCCATCGGGAGCGTCTATCGTACTGGTTGGAACTGCCTTTTTTCTTTTAGCCTCTCTACTTGGTAAGGCAAAAACTTAGATAAAAAACCTTAGAAAGTAACCAACCAAGCAGAGAACTCCAACCGCTAAAACTATAAGTGCCAGGTTTACAGCACTTTTTGCGTCATTGTCATCGCGCGTAAAAGTAAACAGCATGAAGAGTGCAAATCCCTCTAAAATCATGAGAGGGACGACTGTTAGCACTATTCCTGAAAGTAATAAAATTGACATATTGAAAGTATAAATTAAATCATTGACGAAAGCAACGAATTAAGCTATTATTTCGGCGCAATCGCAAGATGCGGCGTTAGCTCAGCTGGATAGAGCGTCTGGCTTCGGACCAGAAGGCCGGGGGTTCGAATCCCTCACGCCGCACCACTGAGCTTAGCTCGGTTGTTACTCGGTGAAGCCAAAGCTCAGCTTTGGCTAAAACAACATTATCTAAAGCTAAGCGAGGTGAACAGTCGAGCTCAGCTCGACAAAAACATGCACGTGCCGGTAGCTCAGCGGTAGAGCAGGAGACTCTTAATCTCTTGGTCGTGGGTTCGATCCCCACCCGGCGCACCAGAAAGGAAAAGTCAAAGAGTTTTGGTTCGCCTCGCTTCGCTCGGCGATTAATTTGTATTCAATTTTGGGGGTAAAAACGAATTCACGATTTCGCAAAATATGGTTCGAGCCGATGTTTTTCTCCGGGTTATTTTGCGGTTTTGAGCGGTGCGGCTCCGCCGCCTTTCCGAATTTTTGCGGGGGGCTTCCTCGCCGCCGCAGGCGACGAAATGCGTTCGGACTAATTCAAGAATACTGCACCAATAAAACCGTTCGGTTCTTCCGAGCGGTTTTATTGTTTCAAAATTCGGGTGGGGATCGAACCCTCCTTCGTTCCTATGGAACTTCGGATGGGCAAGCGGGTTGGCAGCAAGGTGTGAACATGTGTGAGCTATCGAATCACTGATCCAAATTACCATCCTTGCTCCTCGAGCGCATTCTTAGCCGCATCAATTTGAGCTTCTTGCTTACTCGTTCCCTCTCCTTCAGCAATCAAATTTTTACCCAAATAGGCGCCAACTCTAAACTTCTTATTGTGATCTGGTCCGGATTCTTCTAGCACCTTATAGCTTGGAGTGAGCGACATTTTTGATTGTGATTCTTCCTGAAACAAACTTTTAGGATCAATGTACAATTTCTTTTTTAAAATCCCCGGCAAAGTTGCTATAACATATTCTGTTACGAACCTTTTTGCTTCTTCCCAACCAAAGTCTAAATAAATCGCACCAATAATCGCCTCCATTGCGTTGGCTAAAATATAATTCCTAGCCTTAGTATTATTATCTTTTGACTCTCCTTTTGATAGGTAAAGATAATCTTCAATCTCCAAAGACTTTCCAATCAAGGCCAAGTTTTGACCATTAACTAAAGCGGCTCGAAAATTTGTTAATTCTCCTTCTGGATTTTCAAAATTCTCAAACAAATATTCTGTTACTACAAGTTCAAGCACAGCATCACCTAAAAATTCTAAACGCTCGTTTTGCCCTAGGGGAAAATCTGAATGTTCATTTAGATAAGACCGATGTACTACAGCCTGTTCCAAATGACTATCCTTTAATAATTTTACTTTGATCTTTTTAGCAAGATCTTTAATGGGTTTTCTTTTTATCATAGTTATTATTAGAAATTAGAGACTTAGACCACTAGATTGATAGAATTTGAGATCTACTACTCTATTGGTCTAATTTCTAAAAGTCTACTTATCTTCATTGTTTTCTTTAGCTTTGTCAATTTCTTTAATGTCTCCGCTTTCGATCATGTCTTTATAAATTGCGCCTAGTACTCCATTTATAAATTTACCAGAAGCGTCACCGGAAAATGCTTTTCCTAACTCAATAGCTTCATTTATTGATACCTTGGCTGGAATTTTTTTATCATATTTGAGTTCGTATGCGCCAAGTCGCAAAATATTCCTGTCAGTGTTTGTCATTTCACCGATATTCCACTCAGGCGCAAAGCGCTCGAGCAATTCATCTATTTCTTGTATATGATCTGCTACTCCCATGACTTGGGATTTCAAATATCCGGCATCATCAAAACCAGGAGCAAACTCCTCTTTTACATACTCAATCATTTCTGGTAGTCGGCTACTGTCCTGCTTATTAAAATCCCATTCAAATAAGCATTGCATAGCCATTGTGCGGGCGAGGTGACGATTCGACATAATAAATAATTTCGTAGGGGCCTGCCCATGTGCTTGCCCAAATCGTTTCGGGCGACCACATGGGGTCGCCCCTACAGCGTATATAATATCATCAAAAACCCAAAGCAAAAAGCAGACTATGCGTCTGCCTTAACTGTTTTTGCTTTTTTTGTTGGTTTCTTGGCAAGTGTCTTCTCGACTGCTTCCATCCCACCTTTTACCTGTCTGCCTCTGTATGATCCGCATGATTTACAAGCGTGATGTGGCAAGATTGGGTCACTGCACTTTGGACATTCCGCTACAGCGGTCTTTGTCAAAGCGTGATGAGATCGGCGTCGTCTTACACGAGACCTTGAATTTCTAAATGCTGGTACTGACATAATAATTTATAATTGGGGTAAATGGGTAATATGGGTTAAAAGTGCTTATTACTCTTTTTGCCCTTATAACCCTTGTTACTTTATTCAACGCTCGAAAGTGTAGCTTATTTGGTAAAATTGGTCAAGAATTCGGGATTTTAACCCAAACCACCGCCTGATGAGCGGTGGTGGTTGGACTCAAGCTGGTGGACTCGACCGGATTTGAACCGGCAATTCCCGGGTGACTAGCCAGGTGCAGTTACCAATTACTGCCACGAGCCCGAGTCTTTGCTCGAGATATTTAAAACAAAATACCCCCAATTCAAATAAATGAATGGGAGTTGATTTTGCGTCACCCGAGATTAGCTCGTGAACACGAACCGCACCTGGTCTATTTACATTTCACCACATCCAGAGCAATTGCTCAAGAGTGGTTGTGCACAATTGCCCCACCCGCGGGTGGGTGGTAAGATTGGGATGTGAAATAAGTTCGTATAAAATCACCATCTGATTATTTATATGAAATGTTTTCACATAGAAACGAGTTATATGAAATATGCTTTTCTTTTTACGGCTAACGCCTTACACTTTTCTATAATGAACAAATTTTATTTTTAATTTTTTAAGGGGGGGGTATATGGTGTTTCCTCCGCTACGCTACGGAAACGATTTATTTATAATTTTTTCTAGGGTATAATCAACATACTATGCAAAAACCATTTTACGAAAAACCGAGATTTAAACTATACCAAGCAGATTGTTTGGAGCTTTTAAATTCTTTACCTGAAAACTCGGTAGATATGGTTTTTGCAGATCCACCTTATTTTTTATCTAGTGGCAGTTTTACTTGCCAAAATGGGAAAATGGTTAACGTAAAAAAGGGAGATTGGGACTTAACTAACGGAACAAAAAAGAACTTTGAATTTCACAATGAATGGATAAAGGCATGTCGGAGAATTTTAAAACAAAATGGAACAATTTGGATCAGCGGAACATATCACTCAATTTATCAATGCGGTTTTGCTTTGGAAATAAATAAATATCATTTTCTAAATGATATTGCTTGGTTTAAGCCAAACGCTTCTCCAAATTTGTCATGCCGATTTTTCACAGCCAGTCATGAAACTTTGCTTTGGGCGAGAAAAGAAAAAAAAGGCAAACATACTTTTAATTATGATCTAATGAAAAATGGCGACTGGCCAGAAGATCAAATGAAAAAGCCCAGCTTGCAAATGAGATCTGTTTGGTCAATCAACACGCCAAAACCGATTGAAAAGAAATTTGGCAAACACCCAACTCAAAAATCTTTTGATCTACTTAAAAGAATCGTTTTAGCAAGCACAAACAAAGGCGATGTAATTTTAGATCCTTTTACTGGAAGCTCAACAACGGGGCTTGCGGCTTATCTTTATGGTAGAAATTTTATTGGCATAGACACTGAAAAACAATATCTTGATTTATCTATCAAAAGATTTGAAGAACTGGACAAGAATTTAAAAAATAAACTTTCTAAAAAATAGTATGAAAATAGTTACTAGAACAACCGCAATAAATAATTTAAAAAAGCATATTGGAAAAGATCTGCGAGAACTTGCTTTGCAATATGGCATTACAACTTACGAAACAGGAAAACAAAACAAGGGATGGAAAGGTTTAGTTTTGGAAAGATTGGCAGGATTGGAAAACAATGTTTCAAAAGCTCCAAATGGTCTTTCTTATGAGCTAAAATCAGTTAGCTTTCATGAAGTAAAAAACGAACTTACACCAAAAGAAACAATGGCAATCACGATGATTAACCCAGAAGAACTAAAACAGCATTCATTTTTTGAAAGTCATTGTTGGGCAAAACTAAAATCAATCGTGTTTTGTGCTGTTATGTGGCACGGTCAAAATTCTGAAAGTGCCGAGTTATTAAAAGTTGCCAGTTTAGATTTTGCCGAAGACGACGATCTTATCAAA
>PFJC01000009.1 GCA_002782865.1 Candidatus Uhrbacteria bacterium CG_4_10_14_3_um_filter_41_21 | reverse complement strand
TCTCCTTCGGCACAGTACCTGCTACCACAGTTTTCAGTGTCCACCGCCCAAACTGTTGGCGGAGTGCCTTCGGTAGCGCGGACATCGGTAGCATCATAATTTATTTCATATGAGCCACTGTAAGTGTCATAAAAACCGTTTGTAAACTTACCCGAATCATCGGCATTCCATGAGAACACGTCTGTTACTACTGCAAACAATGCATTCAATCTACTTAATACTGTGGTGATAGTATCCGTTGTTACTAAATTAGTTGAATTCCAGTACCCCACACTCCACTCTAAATATTCGCGTGCCTGAATATAACTTCCATCATTACCAAAACCAGGTGATGCACCAGAGCGAGAGGCGCAGTCTGTCTCTTGACCAATTCCATCTATTGGCAAAGTGCTATATCCATACCCATCTGTACAAGATGGTATGATAGCTGGCAATTCCCAATCCATACTTGGGCTCACGCCAAGATCGGAAAATATTTGCCTAAAGTAGTATGAGAGCTCACTACTTGAATCAATATCAGGGCCCACACCAAATGGTTTAGATTCTGTTGTTTGATCGTATGTATAATTTCCAGCATCGATTGAGTAAGCACTTGCCTCATTAAAAAGGCGATCGGTCCATGGAGCCGAAATTTCAGCGCCATCCTCTGAACTTACTTTTATAACGCTGTCGCAAGCCGGGTAAACACTCCAGGCCAATGTAAGTCCAATTGAGTCTGTTGACCCGGCAACATACCCTTCAGAAACCGTGTAGTGACCACCGGTAAAATCAAAATCTGTTATATTCTCAACGGAAACTCCGTATCTAATACAATCTCCATACTCATCCTCTGCTTCACTATAATCGTCTAAATCATATTCCGTTCCGTGGTTTGATTCACTTAAACCAGTTAATTTACTGCATTTATCACCAATGTCATCACCTTCAGTATGGAAAGAATCATTTGGAATACAGATATACATACTTACACAGCTTCCTGAAGACTTACCTAGCTCACCAATCGCCCAATATTCTTCTGGGCAATCGATAAAATTCTGACATTCTTTAGCATCAAATGATCCGCCAAGCAATGCACCTTGATTTGAATAAGTACGCACTTCCGAACAATAATACGCATCTTCAAAATAGCCGGCATTTTTATATTTAGCGTACAAATCAGTCGCACCGGCGATTTGATCAACCGGGAACCAAGTTAAACATGCCCCGGTGTATTGATCGCCATTAATGTTAAGCCCAGTGTCGCGCTCCAAACAATAACCTTCCAGACCAATAATTTTATCTACTTTATTAATTGGTTCACAAGTACCGGTATATGTTTCGGTTGTCTCGCTGTAATATCTACAATCGTCATCGTCTCCACAAATAGCGCCGGCAACCGGACTGTCAGCCGAACAAATTCCACCAATATCACCAACATCGGAGCTATAGGCAATGTATTGCTCAGTACCGCCTACATTGGCAATCTTTTTGTAAGAACATTCACAGGTCTCGCCCGGCGCACAAACGCTGGCCTGACCAAATCCGGAAACAGTACTATATGGCAAAGTACCGCCGAAAACATTGTCTGTTCCAACTATTACATCATCAGTAGTAATAATATAATTTTCGTCTGAACCACCTTCGGAGAATAAACGCAGATCATCTTCAGTTGTTTTTGTTTCAGCGTCTTTTCCTGATTCCGTTGCGTCTCCCTCCGTACCGAACTTAAGGTATTGCCACTCTTTAACAATATCAACCGGGAATGGGCTGTTGATTTCAGGTTGAGCCCGACAAACCGCTCCTTCGCTTGATTCATCGCCAAATTGATTTCCATCAAGCGCCAAGAAACAACTACCGCCAAAACAACTACCATCTTTTACCGCCTCCGATGGCACACAGGTTTCTCCACTATCACAAGTATATTCAAGAGCAACATCGCCTTCGTCACAGTAACCGTTATTTGAAACGCAAACTCCGGCTAAACATTCTTCGCTGCTATCGCAATCATCGTCGCTTGAGCAAGAATCTTCCGTAAACTCGTAACAAACACCGGTCACACAATCACCGCCTGCATCGCAATTTTCATCGCTAGCACAAGCCGCACCGTTGTCATCACAATAACCAATTGTACAATCAGTAGCATAAGCGCCATCGCACTCTCCGGCTATATAACCTAAACTATATTCTTCCGATTGTTCGGTCACGCAAGTTCCGCCACCACAGTCTAAACTACTTTCACACGCAACACCGTGATAACTTGAATCTGTGTTTTCCATGTTACAGAAACCGGCCGGTGGTGCAGTATTAATTTGACTTAAATGCTGAACAGGAAAAATATTAGGCACTGAGTAACCCGAATACTCCTCTCCATACCAAGTGACATCGCGGGAAACATATTTTTCAGAATCAAGTACTACTGCTGGGTCTTGGGCATCCCAACCAGAACAGAAAGACGGATGTCCTTGAGCAGAATATTCCGTACACAAATCTACTCCGTCACAAATCGTCTTGTATTGACCGGAGCCTTCGTCCCAAATTGTATAGGAGCTGGAACAGGCTAACCATTCGCTACATTCACGGTCGCGACTTACTTTAAGAATTGTATTTGTGTCATTTTCTAATCGTGGTGTGTCTGAAACAGTATTGTAACCGGTTCCGGTTACCCATTTAACTTCTTCAGTACAATCGGCACTAACTAAGTCACCGGTATCACTTTCGTATTTTGGACAATCAGAATCTGTGTAACAAGAACCACCATAAGAAGCCCACTGGTCAAAATCATCTTCGGTAATACTAAAGATATCAAATGATGAATCCAGATCGTAATTTCGATAAACACAGCGTCTGGCGCACAAATCAACTTCCTCCCCGTTTACAGTAAATTTACCCGCATCTTCATCACTACAATCAATTGGATCAACAAGGGCAAATGGCTCGTCTCCACGGAACAAATCAGCGTGAACACTGGTTATATAAGTAGTGCTCGCATTGTAATCAAGTGATGTGTCCCCGGCGTCATTGAACAAGGCACAGCCTTCTTTTTGGCTGACCTGGCCGTCACATCTTTGTGATGATAACAATGTGTTTTCATCTAGATTTTCATTATCGAGGAAGAAATATTGTTCGCCGTCAGCTGTTTGATAAAATTCATTGTCATCAAAATCAAGTGGATCTTGATATTCGGTACAGCCGTCATATTCTCCGCTACAAGTACCAACCCAACCGGTATAATCTTCGTCACCGTTTCGCCAAATTCCACTTAAATCCCCACCGACTAAATAAGAACCGGTGTTGACAACACACTCGGTGCCGGCGCCCTCAATTGCACAATCGGCATCGGTTGAGCAATAAACATCTTCATTTTCTGCACAATATCCGGTTCCATAACAGAACTCGCTTGTTCCATCTTGGAACCAACCATCATATGTTTGTGAGCCAATAGTAATGTCTGTCTTGTATTCACAAACATGTCCGCCCGGATCCTTGAAATACCAAGTTCCTTCATTATTTGAGTCCCAGGCTTTGCAGAAAAGTTCATCATGAGCGCAAAGGATATCAGCATAATCATCTGGAGAATTTAATAACCAAACTGATTCCCAAGAGGCAATGGCGGAGTGGTCGTCACTAAATGTTGGCCTGCCCAATTCCTCACAGCCCGCTCCTGCTGATGTACATTCGTAACTTGAAGAAGCGATCATGTACAAATCCTGATCGGCTGCCACAACAGTTGCGTCCGGTCCGTAATCAATATGGTAAAGAGTTTTTTGTGAAAAATCACTTCCGGATTCAATCACATTTTCCGGCAAAGACCAGCTGTCCATATCAAACTGACAATTGTTCTCACCGGAAATAATTGTGCAGAGTGCATCGCTGGTTTCATCGAAAGTTGCGCCGTCTGAGCTTGTTAACAGATAGCAAGTTGTTGTTGAAGTGGCAGTATCCGGTGTGCTCCAAGTTGATCCTCCGGTTGAGTCAATATTGTAACAAGTGGCGTTATAAACACTTACAAATGCTGACTGTGACTGATTAGTTTTATAGAAAGCATCACAGCCAACCTTGTCTTCATCACAAAGTGAGCTGAATGATTTTAGATAGGCAGTTTTGCCATCTTGGTCCGTATACTCCTGGCAACCAAGATGATATTGATCGTCCGTTTCCCCTTCTAAGTTTCGGTCACAAATTGCTGGCGTATTCCATGATTCTTTAATAACAGTGATGTCGTCCTCGCCTTCACGCAAAACAACATTGTCAATGTAGAAAGTTTCACTACTTGAGTCCGGAGTAAAGACCAAAACTGTTCCCTCTCCAAAATTTGGATAGTCGTTTGCATTCATGTCAAGCGGACCTAGGCTGTATTCCTGCCAGTCGGCCTCAAGCCCGACATCGCCAAAATCGACTTCTATACTTGGACTTGAATTGTTAGCATTGATATCAAAACCAACTGAGATATCAGTGTCACCCTTTGCCCAGAAACTTAAAGTATAAGTTTTATTTGTAAATAATTCGCTCTCCAGAGTTCCGCAATAGCTGTTACCATCAGTGACGGTACACTTGCCTCCCAATGTTCCGGTTCCACTTGCACAGCCACTAGAGTCTGAACATACTTCTTCATATAAGAAAGTCCAAACAGACTTACCGTCTGATTTAAGCGAATGACCGTCAGTGGCAATTGACTCATTACTTAATTCAACATCAGTAGCACTTGATGTGTCCCAATTATCTAAAGAGCCATATTCGAAAGTGTCACGCAAAGCTACGCGGCTGTTTGCGCTGCGGCCACCGGTATATTTCCTACAACCACTCTCGCTACTATCGCAAGTAGTGCTTTCTTCGCTATATCCGTAGTATCTGCAAAAACCATTAGCTGAATCAAAATATCCACCTGAATTAGTACAGGTCTCATTTTGGGCTGTGGAATCTTTCCCAACAATGTCTGTTTTACGATATGAAACACAGGCATTATTAACGGCTACAGTTTTTGACCATTCACGGTAATGAATGTTTCCGTCAGTGTCATAAAATTCTCGACAGTCTGGATTATCTAAAATATCACTGTGCTGGTCGCAATCTTCTGAATCTGAATCCAGAACGCCACTGCCAGTTGAGTCGTCGTCACAAGCAATTCCATCTTCTGTTGAATACCAATTTGTACAAGGCGCAACGCTAGCGTCGATATCTTCTTCTGAGATACTGGAATATGCGTAGAAATATGGAGAATAAGAAATTCCAGAAACATCAGATTCAAGCAGGTTCCAAGTTTTTAGCTGATAACCTTCTTCGTCTGAACCCTCCCAAGTATAGAAGATAGCAGCGTTATCATTGTTAGTATTAGCGTCAGCCTGATCTTCTGTTAAACAGGCTCGCAAATAAGTAAAGTATTCTTTTTCTTCTGTAGTTAAATTAGTAAACTCGTCACAGCCAACCGCCTCTTCGCTACACTCATCGGCAGTTGATGGAATAAAGTAAATCGGGAAAGAACCATCCGGCTCATAAAGCGTATCTTCCTGTCGGAATGTGTCATAACCGGTACAAACAGATGGACATTGATCGAGCTCGGTTACAACTGCAGAAACTGAAGGATTACCATTTACCGGTGTATAGAGCGAACAACCTGCGTCTTGGGCGCTACACATCGGGGCATAATCGTCGCACTCCGCCGGGTCATCATCTCCCCCGGTACAGCCAAGATAGCTTGGAGCAATCTTATAATATTCGTAGCTTAATGAACTATTGTTATAAGCATAATGGAAAGTTGATGATTCTTCTGCTTGCTCGAGCTGAACATCATCTACCCAAACATCACCACCGTAAATGTCGATAATTGCATAAATCTGTTCGGCAGAATCAGCTAGCGTTGGTGTGGTAAATGTACAATCAAATCTTTCGTAATCAGTATTGCTTGGGTTAGTTGTTATTTGGAAGGAATTACCAGTCTGAGTGCAGGTGCCTGATGTATAACTGACCGCTGAAACATCCAAATCATTGCCATCGGCATCTCCAAAAAAGATTGCAACTGTTGCGGTTGCGGCGGCGCTACCTTGTTTGGCATATGCGGACAAAGTGTAAAAACGATTTTGTTGCAAAGTAGCGTATTGATAAAACACGCCCGAGCTACCAGAGTTTATTGCCGCGCTACCGCTTCGACCTTCATCATTTTCCGTATCATACTCAGCATTTATTGAAAGCCAGGAATCTGGCGATTCGCTTGAATCAGCGTCTGTTTCAAAACTTGGATTAGCTAAAATATTTAAACTTAAGTCACTATCACGAGCAATAACTTGCTGGCAGCCACCGTCTGCCTCATCGCATTCTTCAACCTGGCCGTTAAAATAAATTCGCTCTTTGTAAGCACCGGCTGCTTCATCAGCAACTTCAACAACCGGAATACTTGGCCAATCAAAAGTGGCATCACTTCCCTCTTCTTTAACTGTTGAATACCACAAACAATCTAGATTACTTTCGTCGCAATCGCCGTAATCCAAGGTATTTGTAAGATAATCAACTTCTGAGTATTCCTCGGTACTATGTGGATTCGCATTAACAAAAGCCATGCAACTTGCATATTGCTCCGGACATTCATCACCTCGGAACTTCCAGACATTTTTCTCACGAACACAATATCCATAACCACCGGTACAATTACCGTCTTCGTCTTCGGTAATACAACTTTGAATATCAACACACTCTTCTGCGCGCTGGTCAGTGTTAGCAGCTGACAAAAGCTGGCCGTAAGCTAATGTTCGACATTGGGTTTCCGGGAATTTAAACACCCAGTTTGGATCAATTAAATGGCACCAAGGGTGTGAGTCATCTATTTCGTTATCCCTATTACAATTATTAAAACCTATTATTACCTCGCTTAAAGTAACCGGATTTGTTTCAGAGTTAGAGTCTGATTCTGCAGCCAGCTCCCAACCAATTGAAATGATTCGAGCTTTGCGGAGTTTAACAATATTAGAATGACAAAAACCATAAGTGTAGCATTTTGAATCCTGATTTCGAGCTCCGTCAGACGAAGGAATAAGTGGCCAATCGCCATCAATATAGCCTTCGTCGATTGCCTCTTGGATTGTCATTGGACTACCTGTATTTGCCCGAGCAACAGCTGACGCAAAAGATGAGTCTATGGCGCAGCTAAACAAACTTCGAGAACTTCCACGGAAAGTACTGGCGCAACTTGATAATTCTGAAAGCAAATTATAATCAGTCACCTGCAGTGGCCTAAACGCACTAAGTGATGAATACTTATCAATTATTCTACTTCTAGAATATGTTGAGATAGAATCTTCGTTAAATGGATCAAAGTTTGCGTCATCGAAAGCAATATCTTTAAACAACCCTGATTGAATATTTTGTAAAAACTCAGACAATAATGTGTTAGAAAACACAGAAGCAACGCTTGTTCCAACAGCTAAAAGCGTGTCTGTGCTTCCTAAAGTCTGCAAAGCAATTTTAGTTGATATTTCGCCAGACGACTCAAGCTTTGAGCGCAATTCAGATTGAACCAAAGAAGCTGGCGTCTCTATATTGTCAGTTATATAATCAACAACTGGCGTAAAACCATTATTTTTTAGTAAGTCTTCAAGCATTACCTGACTTTCAGCCTGAGCCTGGGTCACAGCGCTATATTGAATTTGCGCTCCTGAAGAAATTTCGTTTACCCTTGGATCAAATCCCTGTGATAAAACTGATAACACTGCATTTGTTTTTTCTTCAGCTGGTACATCTGATGATTGCAATGCTGCCAAATAACCTTCCCAGTTATCTTTAGCTGAAGAATACTCAGAACTGATTATCGGACTCTGGACTGTGGCGCGAAGACCAAAACGCAATGCCTGCAAAAGCTCTGGATCAGATGGAACATAAACATTAAAAGTAGACAAAAATCCATTATCAATATTCTCAAAATCAATTTTATTATAAAGTTCGGCTACTACATTCATCGCCATGTCCTGCAAATAATCTTTTGGCGCTCTTACTTCAAATAGTGGCTCATCTGCGTTCCCACCAGATGCTACCCAAATAGCAGCATCGCGAGCAGCGCTATTGGCAATCTGCGTAACTAGGTTAATCAACATTGTTGATATCGAACCGATTAAAGCACTCTTTATCGCCTGTTTTGCATTTGCAGCCACTTCCTGCAAAACCGACCGGGTTAAGAGTGATGGATCTGTAACAACCATTTGAGCGTGGGCTGCTCGCGGAACTATCAAACCTAAATTTACAACAAAGACTACCGCGATAATTAGTCCGCCTATTTTATGCAAAAAATGCCTCTTCATATTATTGAAGTGATGTTTCAATTAAACTATCTAGCTGGCCAGTTGATGTTAAATCAGCAATAACAGCATCAAATAATGTTTTTACTTCTTCGTCTGTTAGCGTACTAACAAGCGTTTCGTCTGCTCCAGAATCAATTAGAAGTTGTCTTATTTCTGTTACAGATAAATTGGAGATTGCTGATTCGATTTGAGAAATGGTTGTATCTGTGTTGGACACGCTTGTATCATCAACATCTGAAATTCCAAAATCAAGCGTAGTGCCAACCGCTATATCATCGGCCGTATTGCAATCCGCTCCAGCAGCGCAAGTTGGGTCACTACTAGTTGCAATCTCTGTGGCATCGTTATAACCATCGCCGTCTGTGTCTTGAAGGTATGGACTGGTTTTATAAACATAAAGTTCGTCGTAATCTGAAAGTGTGTCTTTGTCTGTATCTGAGTTTTGTTGTTCTAAAAGATCGAGCCACTCTTGCTCATCGCTAGTCAAATACATTGGCCCGCTATAATCAATTGCGAAAGGATCAGTTAAATGTCTACCTACATAAACCAACCCCAGCAAAGCTGCGATTGCTCCCGCCCCTATAACCAAAACAAATCCCGCTCTCTGTTCTCGCGTGAAGGAGGGCTTTGTTTTTCGGATATACACCCGATTGTTATCTTGCTCATCCATTGCGGATATTATAGCAAACTTTGTAAAGTCACCCAATCTATTACCCCCAGTTCCTGTGCACGAGATTTTTCTGACAATTTTAAACTTAAAAGTATTTCTTTAATTTTTGCAGACGGAGCAATCCTGACCGTTGCTAAATTTTTGTGTAATTGTTTTCGACGCGCTAAAAATCCAAGTTTAGCCAGTTTAATTATTGCTTCCGGATTTTCACATTTTTTTTCAAAATCTAATACCAATACCGAGGATGTAACTGCCGGCGGTGGTACGAAAGACTCCGCTTTTACATCAAAAATTATTTTTGGATCTGTATAAATTTGCACAGCAACCGATAAAAGACTCATGTCTCCGGGGAGCGCCACCATACGCTCTGCTACTTCTTTTTGAACCATCACGACCATTTTGCCGGGTGGATTTTTTGCCGATAACGCTTTCATGATAATTGCGTTACCAGCGTTGTATGGAAGATTACTAATAAATTTCCACGGCCTATTTTTTGTTATTTCATCATAATCAACCTGAGCTGCATCTTTTTGAATAATTTGAGCTTGAGAATAATTCTTTTCAAGATTGGGAATTAAATCCCTATCAGCCTCAATCAGCACTAATTTTGTATTCCCCCTTTCACTCTCACATAGCCGGGGGGAGCGACAAATTATTTCTTTTGTTAAAAATCCGGCACCGGGACCAACTTCAATTACCAAATCCCCTTCTTTAATTTCTGCAGCATCAATAATTTTTTTCGCAATACTTTCATCCTTCAAAAAATGTTGGCCAAAAGATTTTTTCATATTTTGATTTCTCCTTGACGAATCACCTGAACTTTTTCTCCTTCTACTTTTACATTAGTTGAAGGCAAATGCTTTTCAAGGTCGCCGGCATCGATTAATAAATCAGCATCGAGCTCGACTGCGTCAGCACTATATACCTCTGGTTCGCCGGAAAAATTAGCACTCGAAGACACAATCGGCCCGCCAAAACGACCAATAAGCTCGGACACAATTGGATTTGATGAAACGCGCAGGGATTGAGTTCCGCCTTGCGAACACTGTTTTGCAAGGCGCGATCTTCTGGCAATCGGTGCAATTATGTTCACCGGTCCCGGCCAATATTTATCCATAAGCGCGCGAGCTTTTGCTGAAACCTGAATATATTCCTGGACATAAACAATATCCGGAATTAAAACGGTAGTACCTTTTGAATGTGGTCGGCCCTTAAGTCCAAACAAACGCGCCACTGCTTCTTCATTTGTGGCATCACAACCAACGCCATATGAAGTTTCCGTTGGATAAACAATAATCTGACCTTTTTCTAAAGCCTCAACTGCTTCGTCGATATCTTCAGGTTTGATTTTTTTCATACATGTCGGACCGGCATATTGGCAGGCCCCTATGTTATTTATTATCTTTATACCACTTTACTGTTCCGGCTACCCCATCTGTCAAATTTACTTCCGGCTTCCAGCTAAGTTCATTTCTTAATTTACCGGCATCAAGGACAATGTGTTTAAGAGCGTCTTGTTGATTTTCGTTTCTTTCAAAATTAGCATCAGCGTCAATTTCAGATTTAATTAAATCAAAAATCTGTTGAGTTGATGTTTCAATTCCGGTACCTAAATTAAATACGCCGGTTGTATTTGACTCCGCGCCCAGAATTAAAGCATTAACTACATCGGCTACATAAATATAATCACGAGTAGTTTGGCCGTCGTTATTAATTACGACCGGCTCGCCTGAAATTAATCTCGATGAAAAAATTCCAATCACACCTGACTCGGCACTGGAATCTTGGCGCGGTCCGTAAATATTCGCTGCCCTGAAAGCTATGAATGGAATTTCGCGTATATTTTGATAAAAACGAAAATAATTTTCACCTACTAACTTTGTAATTCCATAAGGAGTTTCTGGCGCTGGTATCATATCTTCTGTGATTGGGAGTGATGATTGATTACCGTAAGTCGCGCAAGAAGACATAAAGACAACTTTTGCTTTACTAGTTTTTCTATTTGCCTCACAAACATTTAAAAGTCCAATAACATTGTCTTGCGCGTTTTGAATCGGCATATCTACCGATTCTCTATCATGCAAATGTGCAGCGAGATGAAAAACAATTTCCGGCTGATACTTTTCAAAAACACCAAGTACGCCATCATCTTGAATGTTCATATTAATATACTCAACTTTTTCATTTTTATTTGTTTGTTTTGGATCAACCTTGTCGATAACAACAACATTTGCCCCACGCTCAACCAGCGCATCTGCCAAATGCGAGCCAACAAATCCAGACCCGCCTGTTATTAAAATTTTTCGTGTATTCATATAAGTTGATTAGTTCTTAACCTGACTGCGCAAATATGCTTCCATAAATTTTTCCAGGTCACCACCTAAAACCGCCTGGGTGTCTTGTGTTTCAAAATTAGTTCGGTGATCCTTAACCATTTGATAAGGATGCAGAACATAACTACGAATTTGGTTTCCCCACTGCGGACTTTTGTGTTTTCCTTTTAATTCGTCTAACTCTTCGGTTCGCTCTTCTTGCATTCTTTGGAACAATCTTGATTTTAGCACACGCATTGCAGTTTCTCTATTCTGGAGTTGAGACCTTTCATTCTGGCAACTAACTACTGTGTTTGTTGGAATATGAGTGATCCTAACCGCAGAGTAAGTCGTGTTTACTGATTGACCGCCGCTACCCGATGACATAAAGGTATCAATGCGAAGATCTTTTGGATCAATATTAATTTTTTTGTCAGATAGATCATCTAGTTCCGGCATTACTTCAACCAGAGCAAAAGAAGTATGGCGCATTTTTTCTCCGTCAAATGGCGAAATGCGCACCAGCCGATGTACCCCAGCTTCAGATTTTAAATATCCGTAAGCCAATCGTCCGCGAACGATAAAAGTAATACTCTTATAACCCGCTTCCTCGCCCGGTGACTCTTCTAAAATCTCCAGCTTCCAACCACTAGACTCAACAAAACGCGTAAACATTCTCATTAGCATCCCCGCCCAATCCATTGCGTCCGTTCCCCCAGCGCCAGCGTGAATTGAAACCAAGGCGTTATTTAAATCATGCTCGCCTGAAAGCAAAGTTTGCAGTTCAAGCGCATTATATTTTTTTTGAACTTCTTCTAATTTTAAAGACAAATCTTTTAAAACTAATTCATCAGCCTCTAAACTTGCCATTTCTTCTATTCCTTCAATCTCTTCTACTTCCTTTTTTAAATCTTCCCAAACTTCAACCTGACTTTTTGCGTCGGACGCTTTTTGTGACACTTCGCGCGCCCGATCTTGATCATTCCAAAAATCAGGAGCTGACATTTGTTTTTCCAAATCACTGATTAAAATTTTAGTATTATCTAAATCTAAAAGATTCCAGGCAGCCTCCACCTTTTCTCTTAACTCCTGAATATCTTTTTGCATTACAGACATATTATTCCGATAGGTTTTCAAGATCGGCGTTACTAATTCCGAGACTTAAATATCTCATAATTTCATAGGCTGAGTCCCCATCTTTAATATATATTCGGTAACAGTTATCCGGATGAACATACCAAGCTTCACCTTTTTCTTCGACCTGCAATAAAATCCGTCCGCGTACCTGATTTGCTAATGGATACTGTGTGCAAACATCAGAAACAGTTAATACCTCATCCTTATCAATTACCGTGGGAATTAATTCTAAATCTTCATTTGTGATTCCAAGCCCCAGGAGTCGCATTACCTCATATGCGGCCGCGCCATTTTTTAAATAATATCTATTCATTGTGGAAGCATCCAAATACCAAGCCTCCCCGTGATTTTCAACTTGAAGAAGTATGTAACCAGCCAAACGCTCAACCGTCTCTCCAAAAACAGTAACAGCTAATTGAGTTAAATCAATTTCTTCAACATCTGAAGATGGTGACACAGTTTCTATCGATTCAATATCCATTTCCTCTTCAAAATCTGATAAATTTATAATTTCAAATTCGTCTGTATGTTCAAAATAATTAAAAATTTGAATAGAGTAAACTCCACTTGGAACATTTTCAGGAATAGTTATTTGTAGCAACTCGGGAGTAAAAACAACGACATTCTCATTTAAAGAAATAACTGACTGGCTATTTACTAATTTGAATTTAATTCTTGGATTGAAATGTTCACCGCTGATTGCAATAATGTCACCGGTATTTATAGTATCAAACTCAATCTCGTCCATTGACACTCTAAGAGAAGTCATGACAACTGTTGTTCCATTCAACAAACCATTATCAGCCGTTGAAACAAAAGCATCAATAATTTCCATTACTGATCGATACGATTTTAAATAACGCGCAAACGCGCCGACACCAGCTGTCTGACCAATTGCCAAAGGCAAGCCGCTAATCCTTTCAAAACAATCTTCCTGACGAGCGCACTGGGCCACTTTAGCGGCAAAAATATCTGCAGAAGGCGCTAAAACATCAACACAGGCACTATCATTATTTTCGTAATCATCAACACTACCAACGCCTATCACCATATTAAACCCATCAACATCGTTGCAACCCGGAGACATTGGCACTTCAACTCCTTCAGAGTCAACCTCCGGTTTAATACCCGCCACAATCAAGACATCATTATTGTAAGCGTATTTAATTGCATCATCATAAGCATCGGTGTAATCCATCACTCCTTCTACAGTTCCAAGTGTTAAAGCAATAACATCGGCGCCATTATCTACTGCGTAATAAATAGCGTCTGTGATATATTCTTCGTAACAAGTGCTAGTATCACAAACAACTAAACTCATTATTTCTGCTTTTGGAGTAATTCCAATTGTACCTTTTACATCTCGTGTAGCCGCAATTATCCCGGCAACAGCCGTATCATAAGAACCATAAGTTTTAATTTCAGCTGTAGCATCAATAAAATTCCAGCCAGTAATTACATTGCTCCAATAATCAATATGGTCTGTTTGTACGCCGTCCCCAATGAGTGCCACAACCAACCTCTCACCAGCGTCTGTATTATCGTATGGGTAAATATCAATTTCCGACAAATAATCCTGCTCAAAATAATAAGTATCCGACCAAGTGCGAGCAAATGCACTTAACGGGGAAAAAAATAGACTAAAAATGATAATTGCCAAAACAGATTTCATATAATCAAAGACAGGGTTACTATGCCCTGTCTTATTGATTTTTTCAAGCTTTCAAACCTTTAAATTTTTTGCGTATTTGCCCAAGTATGGCATTTCCCATTTTTCACCTGCTAGTGCTTTCAATAGCCCAATAATCGCAAAAACAAGAAGCAAAGCATACATCACAAGCACAGTTAGCCAACCTATAATTGGAATCCAGCCGACGACTGCTGACACAAACATTGCGATTGACTCAGCGATAAACAAAACCAGTCCTTGTTTGGCATGGAATTGAGCAAACTTAGAATCACGAGCCAAAATAAGTGGAACAAAGCACAAGATGCTAATGTAGCCAATCGCAGCCAGTACTTTGCTTTCGTCTAAATTTTCGATGACACCATCGATGTCTGTCTTTTTTTCTTCAGGCATATTGTTTGGGAATTAGCTTTTAGCTTATAGCGGGATAGCTTTTAGAGAATTCGAGTTTTGATATATATATGATTCTACCAATATCAAGTTCATTTTTCAAGAGTATCATAGCAAAAATAGGGATTTTTTCCAGCTTACTTTAATCTATTACAATATTACATGCCTTGAATAATTCATTGTATGTATCGGCTACGCCATAAAACTCAAATTCAATCTCAGTTTTTTCCGGCAATCTACTTCTGAGCAAATTCCATGATCGCCAGTCATTCGTACGCTCAGCTGTTTTATTACTCATATAAACAAGCCATTCATTTTTAAAATTAGCTATTTGCTGACGCAATAGAATATCTTCAGATAATTCTAAATCTAAATGAGAAACATCAGAAAAGAAGATTTGTAAATCATCTTCGTATTGATTAAATCTGATATGAGGACAATAATCTTCAATCGAAGTATCCATCAGTCCAATATCAACCTGCCCACTAGTAAGCACATAATCCATTAAAGGATAGGCCTCTGCACTAAGGTCGTAAAAAAGTGGAAACGCGTCCATTGCCTCGCCGCTTGCCTCCGCTCTGGAAATATTAAGCCTGACAGACAGCGCGTCTGGTGTAAGAATTACAAACGCCAAAATACACATTCCTAAAATAATTGCCGATTGGCGCACAAACATTGACTGGTCAAACCGTTTCCAAATATGAGCCACCAGCCAAATAAGCAATAGCCCGACAGTAATGAAAAACCAAAAGCCAAAAAGTCTAGCCGGTGTAAATCCATACTGCTCCACATAAAGCGACAGACGCATCCAAGCTGAAACCGATAAAACTAAAGTTTCAACAAGAAGTATCACCTCGGCCAAGTGGAGTTTATTTGATGCATGCTTTGGGCCATGAAAATAGCGTAGTGAAAGAATGAGTAAAATAACTAGCACCGAGACAAAAGCCAGCTCACCGAATCCTTTAACCGCATACTCTGAATAAGTAATTTCAGGAATTGCATTAAAAGCTGATTGCCCACCAAACAAATAAACAGCTTGAAAAATCAAAAATCCTAAAAACAATATATTGCTAGCAATAAGCACCACCAAACTTTCAATGGCAATATTTTTTGAGTAAGAAACAGGTAGCATAAAATCAAATCTTTTCCAAAACAGTGCTGCTAGAATCAACAAAAAGCTGATGCTGAAAAATCCGATTATCAGCACATTGGGAATGACATTCAAAACATTAAGTTGATCTGATAACCAAGTTAAAAATCCATCAGTTTTATATTGAAGTACCAAATCAGATCTAAGAAACAGTGCCCCGAAAATTAGGACAACTGGAATTGCAATAATAATTCCACGAAGCAAAGCGGCATTTCGGTTTTTTATAGTAGTAAAAGATAGGTTGGCTAAAACATCAAAACGAAGCGCAATCAATTTAAGAGAGTGAACGATTGAGTCCAAAATAAACTGAAAAGGATGTTGATACTTAAGGCTGTGACCGGCAAAAGAAAAAATCAAAATTACATTTGATAAAACAAATCCTAAAAACGCCAAAGTCATGCCAATATCTGAAGTCCAAATGGCAAAAGTGATTGCAAAAAGTACTGCAAAAACCGTAGCCACATGAGCATCAGCGTTGATATCGATTTTTGTTTTATGAGCGTAAAAGTAAAGAACGGTTAAAAAAATGACTTCCAAAAGAAGTACATTTATTCCTGGGTAAAAAACATGGTAAAGCAAAGCGTCAAAGAGTACGCCCATTCCAAGAGCAGTAAGTACGATTTTGGCAGGTAATTGCATATATTTGGTTGATCAATCGGTCAATAACTAATTTCCTAAAGTATGCGTTAAAAAGAGAAAAATGGCAAAAAATAAGGCGAATGCTGTACAGATGCTTGACAAAACTGCCAAAATATGATATTCTTTCCTGTTCTAAAAAATGAACAATTTTTCGACCGGCACACACTTTGTGCGTTCCGAATCGAGGAATGGTTCAGTTAGTTCGCGTTGGTCGGTGGTCATCCTCCGCAAACTACGAACTCTCCTCCTCTTCTTAGGCGCCGGGCTGTTGACTTATTGCACTTGCATTTGTCAGCCCGGCGCTATTTAATTTCTATTTTTTTTGATTAATTATTTATTTTCCAGTTTAACTTTTCTAGCTTCTCTTTTGTCTGACGCGCGGATTCTATAATCAACTTGTCTGGTCCATTTAGGTTTCACTAACTTGCTCTTCACCAAACGGATAATAATCCAGAGCTGTTGTCCAAGCATCAGATGAGTCTGTTGTAACCGCTACGCTGCCAAGATGATCGACATGAATCCATTCATACTCGGTTGAAGTTCCATCGTCTTTGGCTTCGAAAACAGGATTACCTAAAAGCGAAAT
>PFJC01000008.1 GCA_002782865.1 Candidatus Uhrbacteria bacterium CG_4_10_14_3_um_filter_41_21 | reverse complement strand
CCACAGAAAAATACTCTTTTCATTAAAAGAAGAAAAAATCGGGCGCGCGCAAAATGAAAAGGGCAAAGAGTATTTTTCTGTGGTGGTGCGAGCAAAGCGCGCAGTGGCGGGGCTGGCTTCCTTAGTTGGGGGTTTGCTCAAAGAAAGTTCGAACATCAATCAAAAAACACCGCCAAGGCATTAAATGTTCAATAGAAAAATAAAAGTTATATCACCAAAACGCTTTGATAAGGTCGGGGCTAATTTTTTGATTGAAATACAAGTATCGGACGAGTTAAGAAATCAGATTATGAATGATGAAAAAATTGTTCATTATCAATTGATTGATGCTTTCGGCTGTGAATTCATGGGTGGGTCGTTGAGAAATTTTTTAATTTCTAGCTTAGACGAGAATAAATTGTATACGCAATTTAATTTCTCCTATACTAATATTCCGTTTATTAAAAATTCTTATGGCAGAGTAGCTCTTAAGTTGGAACTTGGTTTCAACGAATCACGAGTCTTTATACCGGTAATTTTGCCACAGTTCGTTCAAGAGTTGGTGCCAAAGCAAATATTACGTCAACACAGTCGCATCGAGTCTGTGATTAAAAGATTAGAGCGACGACTCAGGGTTTATGAAAAGAAGACTGCAAAAATTGACAGGAAAAAAGAAAAAATAGTAGGAGATCCGGTAACTAAGGAACCAGGTCATACACATGTTAGTTGGGAGTTTGGAAGCGAGATGTTTGATCTAGTGGATAGTCTTGATTGCGAAGAAGATAATAAATTTGCAAAATTAATCGGAAAACAAGAAAGGTTGGATGAGAAGTATCAAGATGCGATCGAATGGATGGGACCGCGTCTGGGTGGTCGGGTCGGTCAATTGGATGGGTTCGATTTCATCGTTTATAGCAATGATCACGATCGGCATTTTCACGCCATACATCGAGGCAAGGGTTTAAATGCTTGTTTTTCTTTCCCGGATATTGAGCTTACACATTGTAAAAATAAGAATCAAATAAGATCAAAAGATGTTAAAAAAATATTGAGTTATTTTAAGAACCAGAAAAATTTTAACCGTCTCGAAGAGGAGTTTGAGAGACGAGATTAATAAGATTTTTTATTCGCAATCAAAGCCCCTACAAAAATCCAACTCATGACAGCCAGGTCGTTTTTAAAATAGGGAACATCAACCAGTCCGTGGATTAAGATGACTAGGAAAACAGCCAAGAGGGCAAGAGTTTCAGATTGTAGTTTATTAGCTGAGTAGCTTTTTAGAACAGTTTTTAAAATTAAAAACACAAACCAGAAGAAGGCAATTAAGCCGAGGAGTCCGAGTTCAACCCAAATGTTTAAAAATATGTTATGCGGATATTGGAAGATTTCGTACAAGGTTGGATCGTGATATTCGGCCAGCACGGTTGGATATCCATTTAGTCCAGCACCAAAAACAAAATGGTCTTGTAGTAGATGGGCGGTCTCCACCCATTGAGAAATTCGAACTTGACCAGAGTAGTCTTGAAGAAATATTTTTTCACGGACTGTTGGAATAAGAGCGACCAAGATTATTAAAACCGCCAGTACCTCGAACCCAACACGCCATTTCGGCATGAGTTTGGCGTGCCAAACCCTTTTGGGCGAAAGTAGGAATGTAATTATTAGTGCAACTGGAATTGCAACCAAGGCGGCTTCGGTTTCAGAAAGGATAATTGCGATTGTACCGAACAAGGCGGTAGCGATCCAAATCGCCACATCCGTAGGGGTGTATTGCAATACGCCCCTACGACATGACGAAAGACGCACAATCGCCATCGCCACAATCGGTGCCAGAAAAAGCCCAAGTGCGTTTGGATAATCAAAAATACTGGTGATTCTAAGTTCAATATCCCAAGGTGTTGGGATTCCAAGTCCGGTTAGATATTGAAGGATACCAATAACACTTAAAACAATCGATGAGATTTCTAAAGCTTTTAAAGCCGACTCAAAATCCTTTTTATCAAAGCAAGAAAACATCATTACGGCTACTAAGATCGGTTCGATAAAGTAGGCTTTCCAAATCCCAAGCGCCGAAAATGGATCAGGCGCCACAGTTACTGCGATCGAAGCAGCGGCAATCAATAAAATCGTGGGTTTTATCCACGGTCGAATTGTAGGGGCGTATTGCCATACGCCTTTTCGGAATTTCAAATCACGCAATTTTAAAATCCAAACCACAATAGAAATAAGAATCAGAATTTCTAAAGCGGTACTTGGTATAGGTCCAATATCAAATCTCAAAAGATAAACCGGCAGTAATCCAGTTAGCAAAAGCAATCCAAGTTTAAAATTCCGCCAAGATAAAATGGTGTAGGTGAGAAAGATGGTTGTGAGGAGGATTTGGAACACAGCTTTTAGCTTATAGCCTTTAGCTTTTAGTTTTTACTAACAGCTAACAGCTAACAGCTAACAACTGCGTTAAATATTTATTGTTGGTTTTTCAGGCAAAAATAATCCCATAACATCTTTTAATTTTGGTCCACCGAGCGCTGTTAAGGCAATTGCATAAACTACCATTGCCAACAAAAGCGAAAATACTACATGGATATTTGGTAGTGCCCTGAGTAGCAGAAACATTACTATGCTTGCTAAAATTGCGCGAGTGGCCATGGCGATTTTTGGCCGGTAATCACTAACCTTAAAAATTACTGTAAATGTAAGAATGGTAATTAGAGCTTCAGAAAATAGGGTCAGCCAAGCGGCAGCCCACATTCCATAGGTTGGAATAAAGTAGATGTAACCGGCGACTGTTAAGACGGCGACTGCCAAATAGCCCCAAGTCATTGGTTTTTGTTTTTGAATAGCAACGATTGCGTGGCCAAACAAAGATCCAAAAAACACAACCGCCACAGCTGGACCTAGAATTGCCAATACTCGCCCTGACTCGCTAAACTCGGCACCGGCAATCCATTCCATTAATGGAACGCCAATGGCAATTGAGCCAAAAATGACTGGGATAGCAGCAATGGCAAAAAAATCAAAAGATTTTTGCATGATTTTTTTGAATTTTTCTGAATTATGAGCGCTCCAAGCGGCGACTAAAATTGGCAAAGTAATTCCCATGTACATAACCGGGATTGAGGCTACAACATCAACTACTTTGTAAGCAGCTCCGTAGATTCCAACTTCGGCATTGGATCTAAAGAGGGAGAGAAAGACAATGTCGCCACGAAGGTATATTAGATTAAAGAAAATTGAGGCGCCAATTGGCCAACTGCGTTTGATAATTTCTTTCCAGATTCCAAGTTTGATTTTTAAGCGAAGTTTTACATATTTGCGCGCCAGTAAAACCATCAGAAAAAGTTGAACAGCGTTTCCAAGGACAAGAATCCAAATGACTCCTATTAACCCAATATTAAAGATTGGACAGAGTAGTACGCCGATCATCACAATGGCGCGGTTGGCCACCTCGGCCACAATCGCTCGGCCGATTATCAAACGCTTTTGATAAATACCAATCAGCATTTGCGAGGTCGTTCCAAAAAGATATGAGACCGATCCCACCGCTATCGCCATTAAAATTACATTGTCGTATGGAAATAGTAGAGCGATGATTGGGGCTAGAGCCAAAAATATGACAGCGGAGATTATTCTTAGTGACAATAGATTTCCAAGCAGAGTTTCTTCGTCCGCCTTATGCTCGGAAATCATCTGAGTAGTTGTGAGTGTTAATCCAAAATCAACAATCACGGCAAAAATCGATAGAAAAGAAAGAGCGATTGTAAATTGACCATAACCGGCAACACCCAAGTGGCGGGCTAAAATTGCGACTGTTACCACGCCCAGCATTGTGGCCATTGTTTTACCAATGATTTGAATGGCAGTGTTTCGTGCCAGGGCTTTTTCTTGATTCATGAGGATAGTGTAGCAGAGGGGAGGGACGGTAAAAAGGGTGATATGGGAAAAGGGGGTAAAAAGAGTGAAATATTCAATAATTATTTGGCGTTTATAAACTGTGGAAACCGACCTTCGTCCCGGCCCCGGACATCTAATTCCTATGATATAATAAAGGCGCATGAAATCAATGCGATATTTTATGAACCATTACAAAATTGTGGGGGCTTGCGCCGCTTTGGTTATTAGCGGTTTATTTTTTTCTAATCCGGTTAGCGCAGCTACTTATAGCACAACACCGGTATCAATTTCAGGTAGCGGAACACTGACAATGGAACCGGACGAGGTTCGAGAAGTGACTGCTACTTTTTTAAATACCGGCGATGTCACCTGGCACAACGATGGCGCCGGCTATATTTCTCTTTACACCTACGAACCAAAATACAGAAAAAGTTCATTTGATCCCGGAACTTGGCTGGGACCGACACAAGTTAAACGGATTATTGAGGCAAGCGTGGCGCCGGGTGAAATAGCTTCGATGAAGTTTCAATTGCACGCCCCAAGTACTGAAGGAAGTTATACGGAAACATTTAAATTAGCATCCGAAGAGCGAGCCTGGGTTAACGGTGGGGAAATAACTTTGAATATTAAAGTTAGCAGTGAACAGTTGGCAGTTGGCAGTAGTGAAACAAATGACGATAATTCAGGCTACGACGGCGAGGTTACTGTAACAACTGCCAATTCTGTAAAAGCAAAGGCGGGTGCCGCAATTCTTTTTACAGTTGGTGTTAAAAATACTGGTACAAAAACTTGGACCAATTATTCAGTTAACGAAGCTGATGTCGCAATCGCCTCAACCAGCATAGATAGTTTTTTACATCCTTCTTGGGTTGGGTCACAACTCGCCTATGCCAGTGATTCGGTGTCCCCGGGCGCTGTGGCTTATATTACTTTTGCTTTTAGTGCTCCAAAAACAAACGGTAATCATATAGCAAGTTTTTCTTTTGCTGCCGATGGCGTTGATGTAATTGATGTTGAAATTCCGGTCGAGGTTACCGGTGGCGCAGCTGCATTGGTTAGTAATGATGAGGAACAGATTGATCTTAAACTTGGAGAAGAACCAATAATTAGAGTCGGTATTTTAACAGTCGATGAAGAAACCGATAACGAAGTAGTAATTACATCTGACGAATCTGATTTTGAGCTTCAAGACACAGAAGGGAATCTTTTGGCTGAGCTTAGTGTTGGGGAATCAATTACAGCCTATTACTCGGCTGGTTATTATTACTTTGATCGCGGACAGGGACTGGAGAAATCAAGTTATGGGCTTCGCTTTATTCCACTTGAGGAAAATGCAGTCATGGAAATCAGTAATTTTGATTATCGAAAAACTCGAAATGCAGCTGACGCTAATAATACATATCGAAATATTTTAGAGCTAAGATACAACAGCTACAAGGATCGAGTTTGGCTTATAAATGAATTACCGATTGAGCAATATCTATACGGACTGGCTGAAACTTCCAACATTTCGCCTGGTGAATATCAAAAGGCACTTGTTACAGCAGCTAGAACTTATGCTTATGCCAACTCTCGTTATGATGTAAGCGGCAGGGGTGAATGGATGCATGTAAACGCTTACGCCGACGACCAAGTATATCGTGGATATGAGCATGAAAAAAATTCACCAACAATTGTGCAGGCAGTAATTGATACCAAAGGCGTTATTGTAACATATGAGGGCGAGCTAGCTATTACACCATATTTTTCAAGATCAGACGGAAGAACCAGAGCCTGGTCCGAAGTTTGGAATGGTGATAAACCTTGGTGTAAATCAGTTCCGGTCCCGTGGGAAGAGGGCGGAGTATTGTGGGGCCACGGCATTGGAATGTCAGCTCTCGGAGCGCTAAAGATGGCTAACGATGGTTACCAGTGGGAAGAGATTTTAAAGTATTTCTACACAGGGATTGATTTAACAAAAACTTGGTAAATTCGTAGGGGCGTATCGCAATACGCCCCTACATAAATTATGAAAATATCGAGTAAAATAATCATATTTATATTCGTGGCATTCTTAACGATGCCGTTTTCGTCGTATGCCATGACAGACGATTTGTTGGAAATCTACAATGATCGAGCCGATTTGCAGGAAGCCTTTGATTCTGAAACCTATCAAGGAATAGAGGGATCAGCGGCCGGATTTTTGATTGATCTTGAAGATTGGGCTCGCCAATATGGTTGGCAGAGTTACGCGGAATTATCTGATTATGCTCCAGAAGTGAATGTTCCAGTTTTCGTAGGGGCGTATAGCAATACGCCCGTACCAACAGTCACGGCCGAGCATTATATCGTGATTGATTCTGCAACCGACACCATTCTGGCTGCCAGTGGAGCAGAAGCGGTTTGGCCAATTGCTTCAATTACAAAACTAACAACCGTTATTACGGCCATGAATTTAGGACTTGATGTTGGCGGCAAGGGTGATGTTAAAGATGTCGATGATGTTGGCGGAGCTAAACTTTATGTGACAGATGGCACTACATTCACTGTGCTCGATCTTTTAAAATCAACTATTGTTGCCTCGGCCAATAACGCTGCCAACGCTATTGCTCGCTTGACTGGATATGATAAAGCGGGTTTTGTTGATCAGATGAATTTATTTGCTCGATCCTTAAATCTTCGGAGTACAGAGTTTGTAGACCCAACCGGAATTGAACTTGGCAATGTTTCAACCGCGCGGGAGATTGCTTATGTTGCGCGTGAGGTTTTCAAAAACGAAAACATTCGTCGTCTTGCAGGAACTTCAGGAATTTCAATCTTGGCTTTAAATGATAGTGATTATGTTCGAAATATCGCGAGCACTAATTGGCTCTTGTACGACCACGCTTACGACGATGTTTATGTAACAGCTGGAAAAACCGGATATTTAATTGAGTCCGGTTGGAATCTAGTAACGCAAATGTATCCAATGGGAGGAAGCGCTAATGAATCAGTTTTAGTGGTAACGCTTGGATCTGACTCTCGGCGTGATAGTTGTGATGACGCCCACGCTTTGGCCTTGTGGGCTTGGGAGAATTTTGAGTGGAGTCGGTAAAAAAGAAAAATCGTCGTAGCTAACGGATGGGAGCTTAAAACGATCCCGGAATTCGTGAGGCGTCACCGTGACGGCGTTTGTCGTCATCAACCAATCTCATTATATGAAATTTAACATCATCAGGATTGTCGATTTTTTTGAATAAAAATCTTTCTGTGGTTCCGGCTGTCTGAATGTGAACATCGCCGTAGCTCAAAATCGTTGCTAAAAATCCGTGAGTCTCCGAAGTCACATCTTGGACTTGGTTTAAATGTAAGGTTGAAATAACTCTGGAAAATAGTCCTTTTTGTTCAATATTTACAATTCTTTCGGTTGTCACTATCCAGGTATCCAAATAATAATCTGTAAACATTGTGAGTAAAATCAAAACCGCAAAAAGAAGATATATCGAAGTCATGATTGCTCCCACTGGTCCCCAAAACGAAGTTTTCCAGTCAACACCATTTACAGAAAGCAAAATATAAAAAATTATTGGCAAAACGGCAAAGCCGATTATGTACACAAACATTGCCATCAGTTCTATCCAATGTCGACGCAAAAAAATTCTAGTTTCTTCACCGCGCTGTTGATTTGGGAGCTCGCTTAGTTTGATCATAATCCCGGGATAGTAGTAAACAGTTCTCTAATCGTGATTGTTTGAGTCCAATCAAATTGCGAAATTATTTCGATATTTATTATCACCACGGCTGTAAAAGAGCCGGCATACATTAAAAGAACTAGTCCGGTTTTAATTTCGTTCAAGCCAAATTTAACGATATGAAAAAAATTAAACAAGAAAAAAATACCAGCAATCAGTAAAAATAAACCGTAGAAAATTAGCAGATACCAAATTGGAATGGTCATAAAAGATTTTTTTTGATATTCAAATGTTCGTAAGCGCGATTGGTGGCGATTCGTCCTCGGGGAGTACGCTCTAAAAATCCGAGTTGAAGTAGGAATGGCTCATAGATTTCCTCAATTGTCTCCATTTCTTCTTGAGTGGCAGCGGCAAGTGTGGAAAGTCCAACCGGTCCTCCGTTGAATTTTGTAATTAAAGTTTCTAGCAAGGTTCTGTCAGTGGCATCAAGTCCTAAGCTATCGACTGCCAACATATCAAGAGCGGCATTGGCGATTTCGGGATTCAAATCCCCACCATGTTTTACCTGAGCAAAGTCGCGAACTCTTTTTAAAAGTCGGTTGGCGATTCTTGGTGTTCGTCTTGACCTACTTGCAATAGTAGCACAAACACTCGGCGTCGTCTTGAGATTTAAAATACCGGCGCTACGATTAACTATCTTTCCAATTTCATCTTCATTATAAAAATTTAAGTGATGAACAGCGCCAAAGCGGTCGCGTAGTGGTGAAGATAAAAGTGAAAGGCGAGTGGTGGCGCCAATGATTGTAAATTTTTCCAAGCCGAGTCTTAATGTTCGGGCTGATGGCCCCTTTCCAACCACTAAATCGAGAGCATAGTCTTCCATGGCCGGGTATAAAACTTCTTCAATGGAGCGGTTCATGCGGTGAATCTCATCAATAAACAAAACATCGCCAAATTGAAGATTGGAAAGAATGGCCGCCAGGTCGCCAACTCGTTCTAGTGCCGGCCCGCTTGTTATGCGAAGTTTTGATCCGGTTTCGCCCGCAATTATGTGGGCTAAAGTTGTTTTACCAAGCCCCGGATTTCCGTAGAGCAAAATGTGCTCCATCGGCTCGTTTCGGGTCTTGGCTGCCTCTATAAAAATCCGAAGCCCGGCTTTTAAATCTTCTTGACCAACAAAATCTTCAAGGCTTTTTGGTCTAAGCCCGGCTTCAAATGTGCGCTCCTCCTCATCAGCGCCTTGTTCCACCGGCCGCTGATCCATATTAGGGCTGGCATTTGATTGGATCATAGTAGTTGTACTATAGCAACAATATTGACATTTTGGCTATTTTTGTTATATCAGCTCCTTGTTGAAAATGGCGTTTTGTGGCTTTTTTGGCTCCAAACCGCCGCTTTCAACAAATAGGCAAGTCGATAAACGGGGAAACACCTCGAAATCGATGAGTCAGCGGCTTTTAATAATAAGGAGGTTGTCATGGTGGGTTTTCCTGTCACCGGCGACCAGTACCGCGACATTGATCGTCGCATGGGGGAGATCAAGCGTCAGCTTAACCAGCCCGACGGTATAGTCCCTTGAACCCCGCAAGGGTGCTTCTGGCGCTGCAGAACATCGTCAAGGGCGACTTCTTCGACAATATGCCGATCGGTCGCGAGTCCATCGTGGTGGACTGCGATGTCACGCCCTATATCCCCGACGGTTGGAGTGTGGTCGAACATACGCCCAGGGGTCAGATCGAGTTCGCCCCGGGGAAGATCCAGCTGTACCTGACCGACAGTCAGCGCCAGGGACTTCAACCCCAGGGGCGAGGACTGGTTGTACGAACTGACGGGGAAGTGCACGATGAACGCCTGCCTGCTGGACTTCCTGCTGGCGAACAAGGCGCTCATTCCCTCGATCTGGAAGGGGGGGCGGTATGTCTACTTTCCCGCCACGAAGTACCGTGACTCCGACGGCGCTCTGTGCCTCCGTTGTCTGTATTGGAACGACGGTCAGTGGAACTGGAACTACAACTGGCTCGACAACCACTGGGACGATCAGAACCCTGCCGCTATCCTCGCCAGTCTCTTCATTTCTCACTCGGCTTACCGCCGGGGGAGGTTTGTTTTTTAAGCTGTCCGTACCAACCTCCGAGCATCCTTCCGACTTCGTTCAGTTCTTCGGATAGTGCGATGTATTTCTTGTTGTCGAGCGATTTCGTTTCCCACAAAACCAGCAAAAGGATTTTGACCGTATCTAATTTGCGGATTGCAAGACGGATAAACGGAATCTTCTCGCTGCGTTCCAGAAATCCGGCCGTTGCGGTGGCTTCGATTGTTTCGACAAGTAGCGAATCAATTTTGTCACCAAGCGTGTAGCGGTGAGTTTTTGGAATGCTCGCGTAGTACTCAAACCAGCGTATGTAGGCTGATTTTAGTTTCTGAAGTACTGGCAATAATGTCGGGGGGGGGGGTAGACTGTTGTCCATGCATAAGAATCTATTTACAATGAGTTATGAAGAAATCGTTTCGATGGAAAACCTACTCGAAGCTTGGCAGGAGTTTATCAAAGGCAAACGATCTCGTCAGGATGTGCAGGTGTACGAGCGGGCGTTGATGGAAAATTTATTTAACCTGCATGATAACCTGGCCAACTTATCGTACAAACATGGGTCATATAGTGCCTTCACGATTTCAGATCCGAAAACCAGACAAATTCATAAGGCGATGGTCGCGGATCGTATTTTGCATCGTGCGATATATAGAAAGTTGTATCCGTTTTTCGACCGTCAATTTATTGCCGATTCATTTTCATGTCGCATTGGTAAAGGGTCACATAAAGCTCTTGATCGATTTGCAGTGTTCTCACGAAAGGTTACAAAAAATTATCGCAAGACGGGTTGGGTATTAAAGTGCGATATCAGAAAATTCTTTGCTTTTGTCGATCAGCAGGTTTTGGTTCGTATTCTCAATCCATATATTGTCGATAAGCGTATCATATGTCTTATTGAAGAGATACTGACCAGCTTCCAAACGACCGAGAACATCGGTTTGCCTCTTGGTAATTTAACCTCACAGCTTTTCTAAAATGTTTACATGAATGTATTTGACCATTTTGTGAAGTACACCTTGCAGATGAAGTATTGTATAAGATACGCGGATGATTTTGTCTTGATGTTACATGATAGCAAATACTTACTACAACCTTTACCACTATTACGTGATTTTTTGAAGCGGGAATTGTGCTTGAATATACATCCAGACAAGATTGAGATGAAAACAATTGCCTCCGGCGTTGATTATTTAGGTTGGGTGCATTTTCCGCATCACAGAGTTTTGCGCACCACGACCAAGCGACGAATGTTAAATTCTCTAGGACGATTGTCATCAGTACAGATAGTTGTTTCTTATAAAGGACTATTGAAACATGGCAAGACATTTAAAATATTGCAATTAATAGATACCCTTGAACAAAATCGCGATTTGAGGTATATTTTTTGCGCCAATGAGAGGACAGGTGAAAGTTAGCGATCCTTTGGTGAGCTAGGAAATTTAGATGGGATCTACAAGGCGAGCTAAGTAAATGAGATGGATTGCTAGGAAGAAATCGAGCACGGTCGAAGCTTACTGGCTAAGTACGGTGAGACAGCGCGCAGGTGTCGACGTAGAAAATGATGGAACTTGGATACATTTTACAAAGCCGCGGTGGTGGAATGGTAGACACGAGAGACTTAAGATCTCTTTTCCGAAAGGGAGTGTGGGTTCGAGTCCCACCCGCGGTACCAAAAAATCCAGATTAATTCTGGATTTTTTGTTTGGCATATTTTTAATCAATGTACTCTAAGCTCATTACTATCCGATAAATTTGATCTGCCGTTTCTTGTGTAACTGTTCCGTCTTGAGCTAACTCCTGAGTTGAAATTGCTAATCCGTAATAATCACTGTCAGGATGATGAGCCAGATAAAGATCAACATTATTTGTAATATCTCCGTACCAATCAGTACTACCACTAAGTTCGACGAATTCTACTCCTGAAAGGTTTGTAAAATTCGAACAAGATTCAGAAGGTTGAGCAAAGAATTCCGGACTTTCTAAGCTATTACAGAGAGTGTTAACTTGATCAGCTGTTTGGGTTCTTGTTACATAATCAGCCCAATAGCCGCCGCGTCCCATAATTTCTCCGCCAGTATATGACGAAAGAATACTGCCAACGCCAGGGATTATAATGATAGTTTCTGTTCTCCAATCAGCATCTGAATTATCAATTTCGGAACTCGGAGTTGTATTATTAAAAGTAACTTGAAGTTCACCCCACTCTTCCGGATATTCAAATCTTATTCCAAGTTCCTCGTTTTCAAATATCAAATAGCCGTCTTTTACTTCTTCTGGCTCATTTGTATCAGTAGAATCATCAGAAATATCGGCGTCGTCGATTATCGGTGCTTCTAATTCTTCAATGGTGATAAAGAACACGAATGCAGTAACGACGATTGCGAAAACTGCAACCAGGACAATGCTTAAGGATTTCATATAACCTTAGGTTAATTTTTGAGGATTGACACCTCATATTTATATGGTATAGTTTTGCTTGCAAAAGAGCAATACGATAGATTGCGCAGAAAATTTGATGACCAGCGAGGAATAAAACGAGTAAGGACGAGGCGTACTGGAATGTACGAGAGTCCGACGCAGCTTTCTGACAAAGCTGGGCGTAAATTTTCAAGCAAGATTGCGGCAATAGTTCAGTGGTAGAACGCTTCCTTGCCAAGGAAGAGGTCGCCGGTTCGAGCCCGGTTTGCCGCTCCAAGAAAAAGTCCCACGAAAGTGGGATTTTTTCTTGGAGCGGGGTCACGAAAAGGGTATAACCGGCTTGCCCCGTACCCTTAGTGGTGCGGGGTTTGCTACTCCACCGAGCTTAGCTCAATTTGAGGTAAGTTGGGTAGAAAAACCAGACGCAGTGTCTGGTTTTTCTTTTCCGCAACTTTATTCAAGAGCCGTTATTCTACCATCAAGCCGATCACATCTGGCATTAATACAAGTAACCTCTGTATCAAGTTTTAGATGTAGCCTTAGGAAGTCGTCAATTTTATGAATGATTTCGTCAGACCGTTGATCGATTTTTTATCAACGTTTTTAATCGCCTCCCAGATTGATTTTCTATCAAAATCGGCGTAATCCAATCTTTGCTCGATTTTGTCAAATCTTTTATCAACCTGTTCAAAACGCTTATCAATGGTTAACAATTGCTTTTTGACAGCGCTGAATTCTTGTTCGATTTCTTTATCCATAACAAAGTCATTATAGCACACTGATTTACGGATTCATTCTTGCCCATCTGATACCTGATTTGTTACCACTCATATACTGCTCGCGAGCAACAGAGAGCATAAAAGTTTTTATTTCTGCTGCTGCATCTTCTGTTACGCCTACATTTTCCATTAGGCGTTCAAAACGATTAACTAAGGTTACATACCAAGATGCGTTCGGGTTTTTTACTTCGTTCATATTATTTAGGGTTATAGGTTTTAGGTGTTAGGGGTTAGGGTTAGAAGTTTTAATTTTCGATTTCGGAAGAACCAGTAGGAGAGCGCGCCTAGGCAGGCGCCAAGCAGACCGAGGCCGACCCAAGGTGTTGAATTTCCTTTTGATGTTCCGGAAATTACAGGAAGATCATTTTGATTTTCGACTTCGGATTGAATCTCTGTCACATCGTTTATGAACCGTGGGTAGAGTTTCATCTCCCCGTTCATATTGCGCATTACTCCGGTAATTTGAACTTGTGAAGTAGTGATTGAGCTCCAGGCAATGTCCGTGTTGCCATGCGCTACAACTGTCATTTCGCCGGTTGCGTCTTCAATTATCATCACAGCCCCATCGCGTTCAACTATCGAGCCTATTACTGTCACTAAACTTCCAGTATCTGAATTTAGTGCTTGGCTTAAGCTGATTGATTCCGGAATCAAATTTGAATGACTTGTTATTTGGATATCAGCTTGATTTGAAATCTTAAGTCGTTCTTCTCCTCGATTTGATGACTGAACTCCGGTGACACTGACCTGATCGCCAATCGATAGCTCTGGCCAGTCAGCATAGTAGAAGTAGAGTTGCGTGCCATCAACATAGGCAATCTGTGAACCAAATGTGCCAGGAACAGCCGTTACTACACCCGTAATTGTTCTCTCGGAAGTAGACGACGCTGACGACGCTTTGCTTGTGGAGCTTGAACTGGTCATTTTTGTAGTTACAGTTTCGGCTTTTTCCGCTATTGCAATAACGCGATGGGTTTCAGTCTCAGTGGAAACTGTTGAATCATCTGCGCTGCGTTTTTGCTCACTGTTTGAAACAGTTGTCTGTTCAGTTTTTGAATCAGTTCCTGACTCGGTTGTCGCGCTTGAATCAGACTCTGCGGTTGTGGTTGATTCTTCATATAGATTTTTTTCACCTTTTGTAATTTGATTGGTAGTCGTCCAACCATTTGATTCGTCCTTTGCTAGACTTTCGCCCTTGCCTGGAGCGAGTACTCCTGAATAGAGAACCTCATCAATCAGATTCCCATTTGGATCATAAAGTTTAATTTCATCTTCGTCGTTGTTGAGTTTACCTTTTGGATTTTCGATTACAACCCAGGCTCCAGGTTTAATTTCAGTAATGTCAAAAGATGTTTTTTTATCAGTCGCATCACTCACTGACCAATCGGTTAGGTTTATGGCGGTTGTTCCTGGATTGTAGATTTCTATCCATTCCACTCCGTCTTCCGGATCGCTGACAAACTCGGTGATTATTAATGCGCCAATTGAGTATGAAGTAGAAGGTTGAGAGTCAGAGTTTTCTGATTCTTCTATTATTTCAGTTTCTTCGACGAGCTCTGCTTCTGCTTCAGGCTCACCGAGCTCCTCCTCAATTATTTCGCTCATTTCATCATTGATTTCAGTCGCTGGTTCCTCGGTTGTTTCCTCTGTGTTTGGTTCGGTAGCTTCTAACTGATTAATAATCCATTCACCATTTTGATAAATCAGACTTTCGCCTTTGTCGGGTGCAGGTACAGCTTCGGTTCCGTAGGTTACAGATGCAATTATGTTACCGTCTGGATCAAGAAGTGAGATTGTATCGCCGTCATTATTTAGTTTGCCTTTTGGGTTCTCAACTATTAGTGTTGTTCCGGCTTCTAAAGTAGTTTCTCCCAACTCAGTTGATTTTTCAGTAGCGTCTTGCAAAGTACAGCCAGTCAAATCAATAGCTTTTGATCCTGAGTTAAAGATAGCGATCCATTCTGTCTCATCGCTCGGGTCACTAACAAATTCATTAATGATTAAATTTTCAGAATTAGATGATTCCACTTCTAGCTCTTGTGCGATTGTAGCGACCGTTCCTGGCGTTCCCATTTGAGTTTTATCAGCTAGGTTAGCGCTTGTGGTGGATGTCATCCATTCAAGTGTTGTCATGTCACGTGTCATTGAAGCCTTGGGGTCGCTTGATCCAAAGTCTGGTGTGCCGGCATCAATTAGCTCATCGACAACTGTTCCGTCGGCCATGGCTAGAATGATTTCTAGTTTTGTATTTGGTATTGATAGGGCTGAGCTGACAAGATCAGGCTCAACCGCTAGAGTTGTTTTTTCGTCACCAAATTTATAATTGCTGATAAGTAGTGTTAGTCCAGCATCAAGCCAGGTATCACTTGCAAGCATTAAAGATTCTCCACTTGTAGCGCTACCGGTGAGAATCCACCCGCCCAAATCCACGCCCGCGCTATCTGCGTTATAAAGTTCGATCCATTCGTCGGCGGTTGAGAGGTTACTACCGGCCCAGTTGATTTCTGAGAGATAGATTTTGGGAATTTGGAATTCGGAATTTGGAATTTGGCTTTCGAGTTCGGATTCGGGTTCTGAATTTGTTGTGTTTGATTCGTTAACAGCTGTCTCTTCGAGTTCTGAAGATTGCTCATCATCCATTGAGATTGATTCTTCAGTGGTTGTTGCGTCAGCTTCTGGCTCAACAACTTCTTCGATGATTGTTTCGTCAACAACGGTTGCATCGATGACTTCTTCGATGATTGTTTCGTCAGCGACTGTCTCCTGTCCCATGTCCCCTGTCTCTTCGGTAAATGTCTCCTGCGCACTGGCGGGTAAAGCGAACAGACTGAGCAATACGCAAAATATTGCGACATATAGTTTATTCATATTTGTATTAAGTAATTAGTCTTGACCCAAGCGTCCTTGGATTGTAGATCTACAATAAAACTCCCACGCGCACTTTTAGTGCGGGGGAGATATGTATAATGCATCATGTTTTTAGTGAGCTCGTCAAGAGCTGGTGTGGAAAAGGTAGCTTCACTTGATTGATTTCTAAATATATGGCATTCTATCGCCGCAGCGAGATTTATTACGGGCGAGTGGTGAAATTGGTATACACGTTAGTCTTAGGAACTAATGCCGCAAGGTGTGAGGGTTCGAGTCCCTCCTCGCCCACCAAAAATACTCCAGGAAACCGGGGTACTTTTGTTTTGTAGTTTTACAATAAATAGAATTAGCAGTACCTTTAACTTAGTCAGAATATGGAGGTGATGTTGGATACAAATCATGAAGAAGTGCATTTTTTAGATCAGCAACACGCTGATCTGATCGAGATGCTCTTCCAGACCGGCGTTGTCCGCTATGGGCACTATAAGTTGCCCGACGGCACTCACGCTGGTGTCGGATTCTCTCGTAGGAGACTGTGTCGGGTAAAGTGGGCCCGGGAAACTGTCGCTCAGGGTGTGGCCCAAGTCGCAAGCGCAAAAGGTGACTACCAGGTGGTTGCCGGGACTGGTTCGAGCGGACTAGTTTTTGCCAAGGCAGTTGCCAGCGCGATGGGTTTGCCGGCAGTCGGGATTCCTCGCCCATATTGGCCGTTTCAGTACAAGGCGGGAAACGGCCTGAGTATGCGCGCGCTTGAGCCTTTTGAAGGCAAGCGTGTTCTCTTGGTAGAGACTGTCACAGTTGGTTACCAAGGGTTACTTGCTCTTAAGCATGCGTGCGGGCGTGCGGGGGCATATATAGTAGCGGCTATCGTACTGATGGCACGCGTCGAGATTCCGCCTGGACTGCTTCGTACGGAGACTCAGCCTGACTCTCCGAAGTTGCATGTCATTTTCGACGGCGGTCTAGCCAGTTTGGTCTGGCTAGAAGGTAATTGTCAGATGTGTAATGTCGGAACAGCGCCACTGCGCCTGGTCGACTAAACACTGAGTCGTAGGGTCCCTCGGGACCCTTTTGTGTTTTTAAAAAGCAAAAAGGCGGAACTTCCACAAGTGGAAGTTCCGCCTCACGAGCCGATGGCTAGGCCGCGATCTGCCGAATGGCCAGGCCGTAGAGCCTGATCTCAGTGACCTGCACCATCGACCCGAGCTTGGCGAACGCCTTCTCTGAAGCATCGGCGATATTGGTGGCGACAGTGTAACATTCGCTACCGTCCTGGCAGACCACCAGGAAGGCGAACTGCGCCTCCATCTGGATCGGTTTGCTGGCAAGCTCTGCTGGCGCGGCGGTCGCTTCGAGCGACCCCAGGGCCGTCGCCGCTGCCGCCTTGCGTTCGGGCGAGCGATGCTCGCGTGCTCCGGGCGGCATCGGGATGCGCTCGATGTTACGGCGCTTGAACGCGCCTGCGATCGTCGCTGGAGTAGCACCGAAGCGCACACTCAGCTCCCTCAAAGACAGAGCGTCCTTGAGGGCCACACAGTCCGGCCACCAGGGCCGGGCTTCCAGCTTCAGCATTTTCAGCTCCCTGCGCTTTTGGCGCAATATCAACGCGATTCATTTGCGCGACGCAGTATTAAATCAAATTTTGCCATTTTTGTCAATAATCATTGACATTGTGTCTAACTAACAATAAGCTGATGATATACTTAAATCATTATGAAAATTATTTTAATACACGGCTTTGAAGCCAGCCCGGAATCAAACTTCTTTCCTTGGCTAAAAGATGAGCTTCGCAAAAAGGGTCACGATGTTATTGTTCCGGCTCTGCCAAATCCGGCCGAGCCTGATGCCGAAGAATGGACTAAATTTTTGGTTGAAGAGGTTGGAGCGATTGACGATGAGACTATAATCCTTGGTCACAGCATTGGCGCGGCCGCGGCTTTGCGATTTTTGGAAGCGGCCGAAGCCTATTCAACTCCAAAAGCTTGCATCTTGGTTGCTCCGCCTTGGATGATAAAAAGCGAACAGTTCCGTGGATTCTTTCTTTCAGAACTCGATTTTGATGTGTTGATGTGGAAGGCTAGTAAATTTGTAGTGGTTCATTCCAAAGACGATGACAAAATTCCAGCAGACCACGCCAAAAAGTACGCTGATGTTTTGCAGGCAACTTTGGTTGATCGTGATGGTGAGGGGCATTACATGGGAGAGAAGTATCCAATTTTGCTGGAGATAATTCAAAAATTAGTTGATTTGGAAATAGTAGTTGATCCAGGTGAGGGGTTGCCAGACGAGTATCAAAATATTGAAAGCTAATATGTTTACTGGAATTGTGCGCGGAATGGGAGATGTGATTTCAAGACGAGAAAGAGATCGTCTCATTACTTTTGAAATTGATGCTCATAATTTTGCCGGTGGATTTTTTCATAGATCAAAAATTGGGGCTAGCGTATCTATTTCTGGAGTTTGTTTAAGCGTTGCCGAGCGTAAAGGCACTGTACTTACCTTTGATGTGATGGAAGAGTCTCTGATTAAAACAACGCTAGATTCATTGTATCCTGGTGACAAGATAAACATTGAGCCTTCATTTAAAGCAGGGGACGATGTTGGCGGTCATATTCTCTCCGGTCATGTAATTGATTCGGCGGAAATCATTGAGATTGAAATTCGCGGCGATGTGACTGTGATGACATTCAAACATGATCCGGCTTGGACAGCTTATATTTTTGAAAAAGGATTTATCGCACTTGATGGCTGCAGTCTGACGATTGTTGACGCGGACGATTTGACATCAACTTTTAAAGTTCATTTGATTCCGGAAACAATGAGGCGGACGACATTTGGTTTAAAGAAAAAAGGCGATAGTGTTAATTTGGAAATCGATTCGCGTATCCAGGCGATAGTTGAAACAGCCAGACGAATGAAGGTGGCAGAAGACTCAGCGCTCGATGATCATTACCAGGGTTTAAATTAACTCACAGAGTTATTTGACGGTTAAGTAGGATTAGCAATTATTTTTTCAGTTATGAGATATTTAAGCACAGCATCCTTTTTCTTCTTCTTTAGCCATTCGGATGGTGATGCTTTGATATAAAGAAGATTACAAAAGCGCCGTCCGATTAAAATCGGACGGCGCTTTTGTTTATCTCTTTGATTGAACTACGACTTAACCAACGTGGTTCTGAGAGGAGACAAGCATGTCCGAATCTCGTCAACCCGATCGTAGAGCACAGCCTGTCCGTCGAGTTGAACCCGAAACCCCTCAGCTCGGTCCGACTCTCTGGGTTGAAGACACTTCTCCGCTGGAGGGCGGATGTTTCGTACTCGACCGTACTTCTCGCTCTGTGTCGAACGAAAAGCGTCAGTCCAAGTGACAAATCGTCTTGCGTCCGCCCCGGGAACTCCTGGGGCGGACGAAGTCTTTTTAGAATTATTGTCGGCCGAATTCGTTTAAATGAAGTACAAGAAAATTTTCCCAATGTTCGGGGATTTTTTAGTTATCGATTAAAAATGACGAAATTTGTTGGCAGATATTTGGTTTGATTGTAGATTTATTTCGATATGAGAAATCGAGAAGAAAATAGCTTCAAAATATTTATCGATATGGATGGAACGCAGATAGATACGAATAAATATATTCAGGATTTACTTATTTGGATTGCGCGTCGGGGTCACAAAATGGAGGGGGTAGTGTCTTCCTATAATATTTTAAGACGTAGTGGATATTCAATAAAGAATCATTTGATTTTTTTAGGCGAGTCAGTCAATACAGCAAGAATGGGTGAAAAAGAAGCAGAAAAATATTTTGCTGATTTCAGCAAATATATATTTTCAGATGTGGAGCCTATTCTTAAAAGAATACAAAATCTTGGTTTTTGTTTGTATCTTTTAACGTTTGGTGACGAAGAGTTTCAAAAAGCAAAATGGCAAAAGCTGCACTTGCTTCATCCATTTTTTGAAAAGACGTTTTTCGCGCACAAAGGTCAGAGTAAAGGAGAGATTTTTGTGCGCGAAACATCGTCTGATCAAGTAGTGTACTTCATTGACGACGATGAAAACTGGCTGTCACAAGTCAAAGAAATGGCGCCATGGGTTAATGGTGTTCAGATCAATCGCTGTGACAGTCAGCTAGCTACGGGATCGTCCAATGGGTGGCCGATCATAGGTTCATTCGAGGAGCTGATAAAGCTCATCTTAGAAAGAGGTGTATAAATGCAGCTGCGTTGCATGAATCCTGTGAGGGAAGACTATGATAAGATCCGTGCTTTTTACAATCAGCACGGTGGCGACCTGCTTCGTACCGGCGATTTGCCGGAGCTCGACCAGAATTCGATGAATCGCGTGTTCGATCACGGCGCGATCAAGGCGATCGATCCTGAAGGGTCGGTTCGCTATTACGCCGGCATGACGACGATCGTTCTGATCACCACTGACGAGGATGACTGGGACATCATTGCCTCGGGTATGATCGCCTGCAGGCAGACCCTGCGTCGCTACGTCGGTACGATCGAATACGTTCTGGTTCGTAGCGACTGGCGTGGTCGTGGAATGGGCAAGTATCTCATGGGAGTTTTGCTCAAGGATGCAGAAAGCATCAAAGTCGATCGTCTGGAGCTGACTTCCGAGCCTGCTCGAGAAGCGGCTCGCGCTCTTTACAAGCGCATGGGTTTCAAGCTTGTTGAAGGATCTGATCGTCACTTCGTCCTCGATCTCTGATCTTTTCGTATAGCCACCGAGTTACCACCAGCCTAAATATCGTATTATGGCTTTGGCTGTAACTCGGTGGCGATAAGTTTAGGACAAATTGTCGGCTCGATTCGGACAAAAATTGACCATTGAATAGACGCTTACTTTCGTGCTAATATTTACTTATCAACAAAATTGTTTAAAATAAATTGCCGTATATGAAGCGAAAAATTATTCTAGATGCAGAGACGCTTGAGCTTCTTGGTCTTAAATCAAAAGACCTGGAAGTCTATGTAGCTCTGCTCCGGCTTGGCTCTGCTCCCTTGCGTAAAATAGCAACCGAGTGTAGCTTAAGCCGCGCTACGGCTTATGACTCGCTGAAGCGTCTCAAGAGCGCTGTCCTGGTTAGCTATGTTGATGCCAAATCGCACCGCTACTTTGTAGCCGAAGATCCGCAAAAACTGCGGGGACTTGCGACCAGGCGCGAGGTAGCTCTCCAGGAGGCGCGACAAACGCTCGACGATCTTTTGCCTGAGCTCCAAAATATCATTGGCGAAGCCGGTCATCGGCCAGCTGTTAGATACTTTGAAGGCGACGCAGGAGTAAAAGATGTTTTAAAAGATGTTCTTTCAACTACTAGCAGGACAAAAACAAAAACCTATCGAGTGTATTCCAGCTCCGGCATTCGTGATTTGATTTTGGCGGCTTGGCCAAAGTACAACGCCAGGCGCAAGGCGGTTAAAGTTCGCGTCAAAGCGGTATCGGTTGATGAAGGTGGAAAAACTGTCGGACTTGATGAGCGTCGTTGGCTTTCCAAAGCCAAGGGCGGAGCGCCAACCTACATTTTCATCTATGGCAACAAAACCGCTTATGTGGCAGCTGATGAAAAAGAAAGATTATTTTGCGTGGTGATTGATGACCAGGCGATTGCATCAACCCAACAGATGATATTTGAAGCGCTTTGGCAGAATCTTGGTTAGTGTTTGACGAACTCCTTTTGTGCAACTTTTTTACGATCGACAAAAAGTTGTATCACCGAAGGGAGTGGTCTCTTACTAACCAAATCAAGGAACGCAAAAAATTGGAGGGCACGATGATTACTTTGATTGTTCGATTGGACGGCTCTTACAGCTATTCCGGCCTTGGGAGCTATGACGGCCAAATCCCGGCACCAGAGTCTTCGCAGGCGGTTGTGATCGCGGCCGCGGTTCTGACCGCTTTCCGTGATCTTCAAGAAAAAGAAATCGTCCATCGCCGGCAAGCTTGGCGTGTTCGTGATGCACCGGACGCTTTTTCCTCGTCTCGAGGCCTTCGTCTCGATGAGGGATATGTTCGAGCTTGCGCGGGGTTGTCGTCTTCGAGCAAAGAAATGAAGGAGTTCAGGTTCAGGTTCACCTTCGAAGATGTTCGCGAACCGGCCGAGCCGTTTGTTCTCTCGAAAAAGTCGGCAGAGGTTACTCAAGCGGCCAAATAGTTCTGCTGTTCTTCTCCCCGCCCCCGTTGATTGCAATTCGTTGCTGTTTTCGGGGGTTGTTTTTTTAATTGCCGGTTAGAGAGCTGAAATATTTCTTCAACAACAGGTAAAAAAGAAGAACCCTGCACCACGTTGGGTACAGGGCGATCTGCCCACCGAAGCAAGCGGCTCCGAGGGCGACGAGGGGTCAGCTCTCGAGAAGTGCTCGAAGTGCGGTCGCGAGATCACTCCCCTTCTTCTGGCCGAGCTTGTAGCCTTCTGCGAAGATGGTGGCGAGCAGGTCGGAGACCACCGGGGTTTCGCCGAGGGCATCGAGCGCGAGAATGGCCTCGAGGGTATCGTTCACCACTCCACCTGAGGAAACATTGTCCCAGTTCTCCGGCACCTCGCACCAGTCGAGGGTCTTCACTGTAACCCCGTTACCCTCCTGCCACTCCGTGACGAATGCTTCGGGGCTCTCGGCCTGCACGCCGCTCACGAGGAGGACACCGGTACTCACACGGTGCGGTTCTTCATGGATTTCATTGAACCGAACAAAGGCGTACTTCATGATTTCTTCCTCTTGTTTGTCTGTGTGTCTTATTTGATGTGATCACAGCGCGTGGTCACATCAAGAAAGCGCCCGATATTTATGTACCCTCGGGCGGGGAGTTGGTTAGCCTCGAACGAAGCGCTCCAGAATCTCGTGGATCTGATCACTGGTCAGGGAATCCACGAAGCTTTCCGGTTCTCGGAGATCCAGGTAGTGCCCCAGCCGCTGATCGTCCACCTCGATACTGACACCGCAAGCATCTACTCCATCTTCAAAGGAAGCTCTCGAAACTTCCACTCTCCATCGTCGTCCTGCACCATCTCGACAGAGGACATCGTTCGAAGACGAATCGCGCCATCCACGATCACGTTGATAGGAAATTTGATCGTAAAATGATTCTTCATTCTCGTTTCTCCTTTCGGGCTTGTTTGAACTCCGCGGGATTGCGGTTTGTCCTTTTGCCCTGCCACAGGTGTTGATTGCTCAACAACTCTGGCAGAGGGCGCAAGCGAAAGGGGGTTCCTAATCGCTTGCGCCGAGGTTGACCGATCGTTACGAGGATCGGTCGGACGCGACTCGCGTGCTACTAGATGTTGTCCGAGGGAGAGAGGAGATACTTGAGCAACCGATCCCAGCGCTTGATGCGCGGACATCTGCCGTCGAGCTCTTCGCGCTTCTCCCGCGGTGCATTCCAGTCCTCAGCGACCGCACACTCCTCGGGAGTGAGCGCGGTACGATCGAGCTGTACCAAGTACCGGCTGTTGCACAGGAGCACCCGCGCGTTCTCAACCAAGAGAGGCGTCGGCTTGCTCTCGGACTCGTTGAAAGCGTCGAAGCAGGCCGAGGCGGGGTGAGAGTGGTGGTCACTGTCCGTGAGGACCGCGACGTACTTCGCACCCTTCTTCGCCGCGAGAAGCGCGAGGAAGATGCCGACCGGCATCTCCTTTCCCGCGAACTTCAAGCCCTCATCGGCAAGCGGATATCCGTATGCCGGCATCAGCAGGTCGACGAGGACGACATCGAAGAATCCTTCAGGGAAGTCTCCTTTACCACGAAGGATCGTTTGCCCCTCGCCGTAGCTATCGGTGGTTACCAGGCTGTGCTCCCCACCGAGCTGCCTCCGGGCGGCGTCCTGGTGGATGGGATTGTCGTCAATGACGAGGATCTTCATGGTCGTGTCCTTTTTTGGAACTCATTCTCCATCGGACCTGTTCCGACTTTGAACATTGCAGGATATCAGAAATTAGTACTTTTGTCACTAGTTACATACAGATGTTTTATTACAAAATATGCAAAATGCCTAAATATTGACGAAATAGTGATAAATATGCTATATTTTTGTTGTTAATTAGCAACAACATTATGAAACAAACTGATCTTTCGCCTTTCGGGCTAGACGCAAATCAAAGCAAAACATACCTTGCCCTGCTCCAAATGGGGTCGGCGAGTATTCTTGAAATATCCAAAAATTCGGGTATTAATCGCTCCATGCTTTATGAAGTCGTCGATTCGCTCATTGAGTTAGGTCTTGTTTATAAAAGCGTGCGTGGGAAAAAAGTACGCTTTGTCGCGCGTGAACCCGAAGCACTGCAGGCTCTCCTCACACAAAAATTGAAAAAATTCGAAAAGCTTTTACCCGATCTCAAAACATTGGTCGCACAAGGTTCAACAAAGCCGTCCGTAACGCTCCACGAAGGATTGGCAGGGATTAAACAGGTTTATCTTGGCGCCACCCATTCAAAAGAGCAAAAGCTTTATGCGTTTGTTGGCGTTGAGAGTTTACTTTCAAAAACGACTGTCCTCGAAACATTTTGGGATGAAGAATTTAAGAATGAACGGAAGAAACGAAACGTGTTTGGACAGCTTCTTGTGCCGGATAATGTGGCCGGAAAAAAGTTTCGAGCAAAAGATAACCGGAATTTTCGCGAGAGCAGACTGGTGAATGCCGATCTGTATAATTTTCCAGCCGAAGTGCTTTTATACGACGATACGGTTGCTTTTATTTCCTGCACGCAACACGAAGAATACGCCGTTGAAATAAAAAATTCCGCGATTGCCACAACGCTAAAAATGGTTTGGCGATTTATGTGGGAGGCGAGTAAGGTTTAATT
>PFJC01000045.1 GCA_002782865.1 Candidatus Uhrbacteria bacterium CG_4_10_14_3_um_filter_41_21 | reverse complement strand
TGATACGCTCATCTATGTGTGGCATAGGCATTTAGTCATGAGTTAGCAGTAACTACATGATAGCCTATGTCGCATTTTTAATTAGAATATAACGCGATATTTGTAGCCTGTGTACAACTATTATCAAGTATTTTGCGTTATTTTCAATAAAATGCTACGCTTTTCGTGTTATTAAGAATATTAATCACATTAGATTATGTCAAAGCGACTTACTAAGTCCCAGTTGATGGCAGCTATGTCTGAAACATGGGGAGTTTCAAAGAAGGAGGCAGAGGATCATTATGACGCGCTAGTTAACCTAATTTACGCAGAAATCAAGAATAGTGGTGAGATTATGCTCCCAGGTCTTGGAAAGATGGCTAAAAAGCATCGTAACGCTCGACAGGGCCGAAACCCTGCTACTGGAGAAACTATCAATATTCCGGCAAAGACTGTTCTAAAATTTGCTGTTAACAAAGCAGCAAAGGACGCTCTTCTTTAATCAGCACAACTTTCAGTATATGCAGAAGCCGCCATAATTTGGCGGTTTTTGTATTTAGGGGTAAAATCCAATTATGAAACGCTTTGGCATTTTAACCTTTGTTTCTTTACTTGTGCTGGGCGTTTTTTTTATTACACATTTTTTACGAAGTGATACGGCGGCTCAAGAGGTTAATAGCCAGGCGGCGGTTGATTCAATTGTAGAGAATATCTTAAGTAGGCGGTCTGAAGATTATCAAACAGGTGAAGTTGATTTTGGAGATGAAAAACAAATAAACATTTTGTTGATTGGACTTGACTCTAGGAAGGAGGGTGAAGTGGAAGAGGCGCACTGTGATGCCATTCACATGCTCACGCTTGATATTGAAAATTGGAATATCAAAATTACTTCAGTCCCGCGTGGAACTTATAGCTGGATTCCAAATGGTCCTTACGCGGCCACAGATTATTATCTTGCCAACGCCTGTGCTTTTGCAGGATTAGACTATGGAGTTTCACAAATTGAAAATATAGTTGGCGTAAAGGCTGACTATGTGGCAACAGTTGGGTTTTCTCAAACAATGGGAATTCTAAGACTGTTTGATCTTCCGGCTACGGAATCACTGCAGTGGTTGCGTCACAGACAAAGTTATCAGATTGGGGATCCACAACGAAGTCACAACCAAGCCGTGTTTATAAAAGACATGATTGTAAATCATTTGGATAAATTCCGTAGTTTTTTTGGCACGCCAATGCAGTATCTTATTTATACTTTAATGGATACTGATATGGATTTTGCTACAGCCAAGACCTTGCTCGATGGCTACATGGAGGCAGAGATCGATACTCGGCCCGATGACATTGTTTTGCAGATGAAACCCTGGTATGCCACACAGGATTTACATTTTGATCCTGAAAACGCACAGGAACAAATTCAAGCCTTGATTGATTTTGTTGCTCCCTATTTATCAGAAGCTGATTTATCTAGAATGACTACGGCCGACATGCAAGTAATTGTGGTTGATTATATTGAGCAAGCACTAGCGTTAGATGAATCTCTTGAAGATGTGGTTTATCACGAGCTTTGGTTGCAAATAGAGGACGACAATGTCCGCGAGGATTTGCAATATAAGATTTTAGAAAAATATGTGCTCGAGCTTTCAGACGGCGACGCCATTGATATGATTTCTGATTATATTTTAGAAAAAGAAACACTTGGGCTCGATGATTGGGCACAGAAGGGAAAAGATTTATTGGCGAGTGTGTTAGGATAATGTCTTATGAATAGAGAATGTGGATTAAGAAAAGAAGAACAAGATAAGAGTGACGATTGGCGCGCGCTAGGTGAAAAATTATCCGAGGTTTGGAAAAAATTAAATCCAGATATAGAGTCGGTCACTGTCGAGATGCTAAATCAGGATCGCGACGACTTAGAAAAACGAGAAGCTTCAATTGATGACATGGAAGTAAAAGAAGTACTTGCCGAATTCGGTTTTGACATTAATGGGTTGGAACTTGATAAACAGATCGAGCTTAGTGGCAAACCGGAAGCCTTATATAGATTAAAGGTAAAAAATCATTTTTGGGATAAAAAATTGCCACAGGGATATGGATATTCTGGAGGCGCAGCAAGAGCATTACTGATGCGAAATTTAGGAATCGATCCCAATTATACGCCACGAGATATTGATATAATTAGATTGAATAATGAAGAGCCATATGAAGGTGCTGATAAAGAAATTACAGCACAATTCATGCCGGAAGATTCCAAGTATAATCATGGGGTCAGAGACGAATCAGATCAAACTAGCTATTTTAATAATCGGGATCTAACGATAAACCAAGTCATTGCTACTGATGATGAGATTTTAATAACACGACTTGGATTATTGGATAGTGCAAGGCATATCATTCGTCTTACTGATTTTGAAAAAAATAGATTCACTAATGATATTGGCCCAAAAATGATCTCTAGAATTTTGCGTTTCTATGTAGAGATGATTAATAGATATGGTGACGCAACGATCGATGGAGTAGAAGATTATGTCTTTGAGAAACAGTTTGTTAAGTCATTCTATTTTGCTTTGCAACTCGATAAGGCGGTAGAAATTAGCTACGGACTTGGGCAAGACTATGTTGATGAGTTAAAAAAAAGAGGCAGATTGCCAGAAGAAATTGAATCGGTAGAAGATGCAGCTAACTATTTACTTCAGTACGGATTTTATTACCGTTACGCTCCGGTAGAACAATTTGATTTAGAGGAAGAATGGGCAGAGGATTTGAAAGAATGCCAAAGCGGCGTGGACGTGGCGCTTCAAGAGGCAATAGATAGCGTAAATGAGACGAACTATCGTCTCATTTTGTGTTATAATTCACACATATGAAAGTCATCAAATCAGATGGCAAGGTTGTAGAGTTTGACGAAAGCAAGGTTCGTCAAAGTATTTTGCGTGTCGGAATAGATAAGCACGGGGTCGATGATGTTCTAGAAAAAGTAAAATCTAGAATAAAAGAGAACATGACCACAAAAGAAATTTTTGCCATTGTCTATCAAGAATTAGATAGGAAGGATACCTGCTTTGCTTGTAGGTATAATTTGCGCGATGCACTTTTGCGACTTGGACCGGCCGGTTATAAGTTTGAAAAATATGTGGCTTCGATTTTGCGCGCTTACAAGTACGATGCTTATAATCCTGAAAAAGAACTTCAAGGATCGTGTGTTGGTCATGAAGTCGATGTTGTAGCAGAGCGTGACGGACGGCGAATGTTTATTGAGGCAAAGTTTAGAAATGACTTTAAAGATTATGTTAATCTAAAAGACACAATGGCTACTTGGTCCCGCTTTTTAGATTTAGTTGATGGCGCGGCTGTCGGTAAATGTCCTCATTTTGATGAATGTTGGATCGTAACTAATGCCGCTTTTTCAGATCGAGCAAAAAAATTTGGGATGTGTAAAGGTATCCATATGATTGGTTGGAACTTTCCGGAAAGTGCACCATTTTCGCAAATGGTTGATAATTCTGCCTTGTATCCGGTCACTGTTATTGATCATTTGCGAAATAATGAAATTGAGGCTTTGTCTCGAAATGATATTATGTTGTGTCGAGAATTAACCGAACACGATCCTGACGAGCTGACCCAAAAGTTAGGATCAGACGAAGTGCGAGCTGAGCAGTTAATCGAGCTGTGCGCAAAGATTGTTGAAGGAAAGTAGAGTTATATTTGCTCATCCCGGCCATAGAGCCGGGATCTATCGAAAATATAATCTTGAAACGATAAACCCCAGGTCAGACCTGGGGTTTATCGTTTTTTTAACTGTTTACGATTTCTTTTAAGTCGTATTTTCGTCCCTCTTTTTGCCACTTGGCAAGTGTGCGTAGGCCATGAGCGCTAACCAAGATTCGCATTAACCTACCAGTTGCCGGGTTCATAAGTACTTTGCTTTGCAGGTTAGGCAACTGGCGCATCTTTGTTTTGTTTTTCGCGTGACTTACTTTGTTGCCAGTCAAGGGCGTTTTTCCAGTTATTTGGCAGGTTCTAGACATAGTAATTGGGTTATAGAGGTGAAATGGGTAAAATGGGTGAAAAGTGAGTATTACTCCTGTTACCCTTTTTACACATATTACCTAATGAACAACGAGAAGTGTAGCTGATTATAGAAAAAGTGTCAATAAACATGGAGCCCGCGAACATTCTATACTCAATGCACCACCTGAGTTTCGAAATAAGCAACTTGCATACATTGCCTTTATTGGTCAAAAAAGACTAAGGTTGTCCTCTATGA
>PFJC01000014.1 GCA_002782865.1 Candidatus Uhrbacteria bacterium CG_4_10_14_3_um_filter_41_21 | reverse complement strand
GCCCCTTTCGGAGCTAACACCTTAGCAGGGTGCCCCGTTCGACCACTCCGGCACCTCTCCGTTTAAGTTGTCAAACTAGTTTCTTATTGTGTTCAGGATGTAATCGAGAAAACCTATCGGTGCGTCCGCCACAGAAAGGTTCTCATGAATATCAGAACTTTTCTGTGGCGGAGAGGGTGGGATTCGAACCCACGGTACCCTTTCAGATACTACGGTTTTCAAGACCGTCGCCTTCGACCACTCAGCCACCTCTCCATAAATGTGGGGATAGAATAGCTCATCGTGTGCATAAAATCAAGTCCCTAATCTGCTATACTATAAGGGTATGGAAAATGAGCACGATCCACAAGAGCATATTGAGGATAATGGTATAGATGTTGGTGTTTCGCAAATTTCTTGGGAAACTTGGGAATCAACCCCTCACGAGCGATCAAGGAGTTGGTTTATTATCGCCTCAATCATTGGTGCGGTCTTATTGGTCTATGCTATTGCGATTGGAAATTATCTTTTTGCAGTTATTGTACTAATGATGGGAATAATTCTGTTAATCAATAACTTAAAGCATCCGGATAGATTGCATGTCCATGTAACTGACGCCGGTATCGTTGTTGGACATCATTTTTACGATTTTAAAGATATAAAAGATTTCTCGATAATTTACGAACCACCAGAGATTAAAATTTTGTATGTTGATTTTAATAGCGTTTTAGAACCGCTACTTGTGTTACCGCTCGATGATGTTGATCCAAACGAAGTCCGTGAGGCGCTTTTACCATACACATTTGAGAATCTTGACCGTGAGGAAGAGACCTTGACAGATATGGTCCGCAGAATGTATAAGTTGTAGGAAATTACTACAAAGCTTGCAGTAAATGCGCCCGTAGCTCAGTTGGATAGAGCGTCAGCTTGCGGAGCTGAAGGCCGTACGTTCGAGTCGTGCCGGGCGCACCATTCAATAACCCGAAAGGGTTGTTTTTTGTTGCATTTATTTGAAAATCTGCTAGTATAGATCATTGATATGTCTATTTTGGAAAAAGAGGTCAGATACTGTAAAGGAGTTGGGGTAACAAAAGCCCGTGATTTTGCGCGTCTTGGAGTTGAAACACTTAAGGATGCGCTTTTTGATTTTCCTTTTCGTCACGACGATTTATCAAATAGAATCGAGATTTCTAACATTAAATCTGGTGAAAAGGTGACTGTACGCGGAACTATTGCTCTTATCACCAACCGAAGAAGCAAAAATAACAATCGAATGATTGTGACCGAAGCGATAGTCGAGGACGGCAGTGGAAGTGTAAAGGCGATTTGGTTTCATCAAGGATTTTTAACCAAAGTGCTTAAAAACGGTTCAGTTGTTTCGCTTTCAGGAAAAGTTGATGATAAATATGGTTTGTTTTTAGTTAATCCAATGTACGAAGTTATTGGCAATGGCAATATCACCAAGCACACTGGTCGGATTGTACCGATTTATTCATTAACCGGGGGGCTTACTCAAAAAGTGCGCCGCTCTGTAGCTGAGTCATCGCTTGAGGGTGTTTACGAAGTTAAAGATTGGCTTCCCGGCGGAATTTTAAAAGATGAGCATTTTGTTTCTTTGCATACAGCACTTTCAAATATTCATTTTCCAAATAAAATGGAAGAATATGAGGTAGCGCTTGAGCGTTTAAAATTTAATGAGTTTTTCTTACATCAAATTTTGCACGGCAAGGCTAGGCGGGAGTTAAAACAAAAAGTTGCTTCCAAAATTCCTTTTTCTGAAACCAAGGTTAAGGAAGCTATCGCCGGGTTGCCGTTTAAGTTAACGAATGCTCAAAAGAAAGCTCTGTGGGCAGTAGTAAAAGATATGGAGCGAACAGAGCCAATGAATAGACTTCTTGAAGGTGATGTCGGAACTGGTAAAACCATCGTTGCGGCTCTGGCGGCGATAAACGCAACCGCTTCCGGTTGGCAGTCAGCAATTTTAGCGCCCACTGAAATTTTAGCAGACCAACACGCGATGAGTTTAAATAAGATGTTTGCTGGTCAACTAACAATTGCTGTGTTTACGCGCACAAAACGACGCGTTGGCGAGCGTGAGGTGACAAAAAAACAAATGCTCGACGCTCTGGCAAACGGCAAAATCGACCTTGTAATTGGAACGCACGCCCTTTTGTCAGATAATGTTTTGTTTAATCGCTTAGGGTTAATTGTAGTGGACGAACAGCATCGCTTTGGTGTTAAACAGCGTCAGGCCCTTAAAGACAGACAGGGAGACGAAGACGGTATTCCTCACTTGCTTTCAATGACTGCTACTCCAATCCCAAGGTCGTTGGCTCTGGTTTTGTATGGAGATTTAGACAGATCGTTACTGGATGAATATCCAGAAGGAAGACAGACAATTGATACTTTCATTGTCACTCGTAGTCAGGAGGAAAAGTATTATCAAAAAATGCGCGATCAGATAGATGCTGGTCAGCAGGTTTTTGTTGTTTGTCCGCTTATTGAAGAATCAGATGCACTTGGAGTTCAGTCAGTAACCGAGGTGTATAATAATTTTGTTCAGGGACCATTTGCCGCCTATAATATTGGTGTCCTTCACGGAAAATTAAAGGCAGAGGAGAAGAACAAAATAATGGCTCAGTTTGTGGCTTGCGAACTTGATATGTTGATTTCAACAACTGTGATTGAAGTGGGCGTTGATATTCCAAACGCAACCGTGATGTTCATTGAAGGGGCGGAAAGATTTGGGTTAGCTCAACTTCACCAGCTACGCGGTCGAGTGGGCAGGGGGGAGTGTAAAAGTTTTTGTTTCTTACATCTGTCAGGGGATATCTCAGATCTTGCTAAGCAGAGATTGCAGGCCGTTGTAAATAGTCAAAATGGATTTGATTTGGCGGATAAAGATTTAAAACTGCGCGGACCAGGAAATATTTTTGGAACCGATCAATCAGGTTTTGAGGCTTTTAAGCTCGGTTCGTACGCGGACATTGATCTTATTTCAAAAGCCTGTGATTATGCTAAGGATTATTTAGACGAAGATCCAGACTTGGATGCCTGGCCGGCACTCAAAGAACGCGTTTTAGAATATATTGACGAGATACATTTTGAATAATAATCTTTTTATAACAAATTTTTAATCGATTGCACTGTTTTTGGTGTAATTTTGTTTTTAAATCCTAGTCGCTCTGCCTCGTTTGCTCTTTTATCAATGAAGGGAACTGAGCGGATTTCGCCTCCCAGGCCGAGCTCGCCAAATACAATTGTGTCTTTTGGCAATGCTTTGTCTTTAACGGACGACATAATAGCTGCACAAACGGCCAGGTCAGCAGCGTGTTCTTTTATTTTGATTCCGCCCACCACATTTACATAAACATCATGACCTGCAACCTTAACATCGGTTCTTTTATTTATAATGGCGATTAGCATTTGCAGTCGACCGGCGTCATAGCCCGAGGTTCGGCGAATAGGATTACTGAATAAACTTTTTTCAGCCAGCGCTTGCACTTCAACTAAAATCGGACGGGTGCCTTCCATAAGGCAGGTGATAACAGATCCTGGGTTGTTTGATCTTTCCTCAATAAATCGAGCTGATGGATTTTCAACTGGAATCATTCCCAGTTCTGTCATTTCGAAAATTCCAACCTCATCTGTGCTACCAAAGCGGTTTTTGCTAGCTCGCAAGATTCTGTATTGTGATTCAGGGTCGCCTTCAATTGTCAGGACTGTATCCACTAAGTGTTCAAGGGTTTTTGGACCGGCGACGATGCCGTCTTTTGTTACTTGGCCGATGAGTAAAACTGGAATGTTTGAAGATTTTGCAAAGCCGATAAGTTGAGCAGTTGCGGCTCGGACAGCAGTTGGCGTGCCTGGGAGATTATCGATTTCCGAGGCAATCATCGTTTGGATGGAATCGATGATAAGTAGGGAAGGCTTTAGTTTTTCAGCTGAAGCAATGATTGAACCGACCTCAATCGCGTTGGAAAAAGAAATGTTGTCAGGTTTGATGTTCAGGCGTTTTAATCTCATTACCACCTGTCCTTGTGATTCTTCGCCCGAAACATAATAAGGCGAATTAAACTCAGAGGCAATTTGAGCCACTAGGGTTGATTTTCCAATTCCAGGTTCACCAGCCAGAAGCGTAACAGATCCGGATACAACTCCACCCGAAAGAACGCGATCAAGCTCGCTAATATTAGTTAGAGTATGTTTGGCAGGTTCTGCGCTTGCGCTTGCAAGGTCGACAATAGGCGCCAACGAGGCGCCTCCCTTTGATTTTGTCTTTTGCGAGCCAGCAGCAAATGCGATAGTTTGTTCCTCCTCAATCGTCCCCCATTTTCCGCATTCATTACACCTACCTTGCCATCTTGCGTACTGCATGTCGCAGTGAGAACAGTTGAGCATAACTTATTTATATAGCCTTACAGCGAATTTTAGCGGTTCGAATACCTCTGCTTGAGTTGCTTCTGTGATACCGGAGTTTGGGTCGTTTATCATTATTTTTCCTTCCGCTGTAACGCCGGTAAGGACGATAAAATGTCCGCTAGATGTAAAAATACTCGGCCCAACTGATACGATTATGGGTTCGTCATTACCAAGAACCTCAAGAATTCGTGTAGTGTTAGAGATTGAAATTTGTTCCTCTTTCAATCCTAGACTTGAGGCGAATGAAGAACCGCCAAAGGCAGCCCAGGAAGTTCCTTGGCAATTACAGCTTGCATCACAAACACGAAATCCCTCCTCTAAAAATTTATAAGCAACTGATGATGGTGTTGCCGATGAATCGCCATAATGATGATAAACCATGGCAGCTGATGTTGGTCCGCAGCCAGAAGATGATACGGTAGTGTCACAGCTGTATGATGTGTTATTTCCTCGTTGGGTGTAGTAAGTGACGCCATTTGTACCAACCGAAGGTACATCACTTTCTGTACTTGGCGGGTCGCTTAGATCTAGATCTGGATCAGTGACATCATAGCTTGTGTTCTCCGTTGATACCCATTCAGCTTCTATATAAGATACGCTCAACGAATCATAGGTAAGCAGATTTGGATCAACGACATAAGTGATTGAATATGCAGCTAAAAGGAGTACAAGCCCAGTCGTTGCATTTTTTAATTTTGTTTTAGCATTACCAATTTTTCCAGAATCACCTCGAGCCAACATCCACTGCAATCCGCCGATCATCATCATTACCACAGCTAAAAGGGAAGCGGCTGGTATTAACCAACTGTAAACTGCCTGAATATATTCTCCAAGATAATTTGTATTAACTGAACCACCTTCTTTATAGGCCGGAGTAAATGATAGCCCTGGAATTTCAACGCTTAATTCTGGGCTGGCATAATATGAATCATCAAAGGCGGCACCGACTGAACCAACTATATCTTGATCAATAGTAGTTAATACTCCTGCAATTTCGCATTGCAAAGTATAGCCACTAATATCATCGTTTCCAGCCGCGGCTTCTGCAGAGCATTGATCATAGCAATCATCAATAACAGTTATTTTACTACTATCAATTTGTGGATACGGATCACAACTACAATCAATTGTCTCGGCATCACAATCACTTAATTCTGCTGCAAAAGCAAACACAGGACTAAGTATTATTGTCAATGAAAGAATTGAAATTATTCTGCTTGTTTTCATATTATTTGGCCGTATTTTGAATGTCTAAAATTATTGATCGAAGTTCAGCTTCTGAAAGCTCACCCGTATACCATTGACCATCTATATAGGTAGTTGGCGCAGCACTTAGTTTTAAATCAAGCGCTTCCTGATAACTTGCCTCGATTAAATCAACAGTTTTTTGATTATTGTAACAGCTGTTGAATCTCCACAAACCAAGGTTTAAGTCAGTGGCGATTTCTTGATACAGCTCTGTGCTAGCATTGTGATAATTATCTAGTAAATATTTTTCATATTCCCAGAATCGATTTTGTTTATCGGCGCATCTGGCGGCAATTGCGCTATTTAGCGATTCAATGTCGATTGTTGGATTTGGGAAATCCTTCCAGACAATTACAACCTCGCCTTCAAAATCTTGATAGATATTAAGTAGCGCCTTGGCAGTTCTGGCACAGCTGTTACAAGTTGAGTTGCCATAGTGGATTATTATAATTTTGTTTTCGTCTGTTTTTTGCCAAAAACCAAAGCCAGATGTTAAATCGCCAAGCATTGGATCAGATGCTAAAATTATTGGCTCAATTGTTTCAGAGCTAGGTAGATTTGTAAATTCGATTGTACTTTTTGGAAAGAATGATGCCAGAAGTAAAATAAAAACCAAACCAATGAGAGCCGTTAATATATAAATTCCTGTCCAGGGATTGGCGGTCATATTAAAGATTCATATAATTCAGACGATCATATTGGTCGCTAAAATATAATATTGTACCATCGTCGCTGACTGCCAGATTAAACATTTTAAGGTCAAGTACAGTTGTCGCTAGTAAACTGGCGCGTCCTGTGGCTAGATTTATTTCGTAAACATCGTCGTATGATTTTATGAGTCTGGAATCGATTCCCGAGCCGGCCATTACTTCTTGCGGTACAGCACAAATTATTGTCTCACTGCTATTAAAAGTACATTTTTCAACCCAAGTTTCAACGCTCAGTCTGATTCTTTCTGAGCCCACGCTACCAGTGGCATTTGTGTACCAAAGTGATGGTTTATCGTCGTTTGAAGCCAATGCAACAGAGTATAGAATATTATTTCCATTAGGCGACCAAATCGCCGAAAAGTTAGCGCCTTCAACAACAAGGGCACCGGCGTCTTCACCATCGGCTCCAATTAGATAAATTTGATCTCGACCAAATCCAGATTGGGCTGAGCCGGTTTCTGAAAATCCAACTACATTATTATTTGGTGACCAATTAACTGTTACATCGTCTGCGTTTTGACCAAGTCTGGCTATCACATTTGTTTGTGAGCCGTCGCTTGAAGTTACAATCAAAGCATTTGAATTTGGGTCAGAGCTTGTGACTTTACTTAAGACCTGTTCACCGGTTGATGAGAACTCAAAATCTTCCCAGTGACTGGGAAGCGTAACCTGATTTTCTGTAACAAAATTGTAAAGAATATTGGTGCCGTCTGGAAATTCTATTGCCACAATGTCGGCCGTGTCAGCAAAAACAATTGTTTCTGCTCCTAAGAATTGGGCGCTTGAAAGCATGACAACATCTCCGTTTTCATTAATCATATAAAAACGGCCGTCTGTTGGATCGAAGTAGGCAATTGAGTCTCCGTTTATAAGTATTGAAGATTCAACGCCCGATGATGTTAAACGCTGGGTAAACGTTTCCCCACCATTTGCAACAGAAGATGGAAGTCCGCCGGTTTCGGTAGTTGTTTCAGTAGGTTGTCTGTCGTGCGCTTCGTCAGATAGTGTTAAGGTGCCCTGATTGGTATCCTCTGTTCCATCTGTGACAGTTCCTTCGTTTATTATTGGTGCTGGCCGAAAAATAATCGCATAAAGCAACCAACCAAGCAATATGGCACTTACAAGAATCGAAACGGCACCGAGCAATAATTTTAGTCGTGGAGTTATTGTCATAAAAGTCCAAAAAAGTCCAAAAAGTAAGTGATATTATTAGCAGCAAAAGCGTAAGGGAAGATGATTAGCATTATTAGCAGATTGGCTATAATGAAGATTGCGACAAGCAGCATTGTATATAGAGGAACTAAGATTACCATGCTAAATAGATCATAAACTCCAATCAGGATATTTGTTCCACCACTTAAGGCAATTGTTTTTGGATCTCTCATGTCTTGTGATGGGAGTTTAAAAGGATCGGGCTCAATAAAAGAAATAACACCTTTTTCACCTAATAATTTTTTTCCGCCATGCAAAGTTCCTATAGATAATTGATATATACCTGTTGCGGTTCCGGGGCTAAACCATGATTCAAGGTCTGAGCCCATAGTTCCTAAGTCGGTAATACTTCCTTGCGCAAAACCACTCCAAAATGTTTTTGTTAAAACCGTTTTTCCACCTTTCATGATTCCTTTTTTGAAAGCCTCACCCAAAGCTTTCTTTGCTTGTTTTTTAACAATATCCGCCGTCTCTTTTTTGAGTTTTGCTTTTTCTCTGGCTAAGATTTGTTTTGCCATCTGTGGTTGAGCCTTTCCGTACTGTTGATCCAGTAACCGGTCCATGCCTTTATTATCGAGTTCATTTTCATACATTCCTTGAACATGGTTTCTTGCTTCGTCTGTGACCCCATCAATATAGTTATTGAGTTCTGGTGGCATTTTGTATGCGTCTCTTTTTATTCTTTCTTGATTGCGGCGTTGCATTTCTGCTTGCCTGTGTTGTTCTTCCAGTTGTGCGCGCGCTTCCGGACTTTTGCCTTGGTTGTACATTTGCTCTGTGTCGACGCCTCTGCTAAAAGCTAAATTATCTTGATTGTTTGGGATGTTCCCGTGGCTGGCACCTAACCCGGCTGTCAAAGCAGCGGTTGCAACCCAGCGCCTAGTACCACCAATTACACCTCGTCGTTTGGAGGTGTTTGTTTTGCGTGCGGAATTAATAGCCGCTTTAAAAGTTCCGCTGCGTTGTGCTTGCTCAGCTGTTAGCGTCATGTATTAGAATTATACATGATTTTTGATTTGGCGTCAGAAAATTATCGACCCATTGTGTGCAACTTTTCAATGCGGTCGTTGATTGGTGGATGAGTTGAAAAAAGTTTTTGATACCAACCTTTTGATTTTTCCGTTATGGCACCAAAAGGACTGGAAATAAACAAGTGAGCGGTGGCATGGTTAGCGCTTTTCATCACAGCTCCGTTGTCGCGTATTTTCTCAAGCGCATTTGCTAAGGCGTCGGGATGTCGCGTTAAAAGGGCAGCTGATGAATCAGCTAAGTATTCGCGTGTTCTTGAAATTGCCAGTTTAATAACTTGGGCAATGATTGGTGACAAAATTGCCAGAACTATAGCCACAACGATTATTATTAAACCAAGATTTCCATTTTTATCGTTTTTTCCTCCTCGAATTTTTCCGTGAAATGTTAATCTAATCATTACATCTGACATCAAAACAATCAGTCCAACCAGAACTACCACGATTGTCATTAATCTAATGTCATAATTTTTAATGTGTGACATTTCGTGCGCTGCTACGGCCTCTAGTTCTAATTTATTGAGTGACGACAATAGGCCGGTTGTAAATGTTATCGAGGCATGTTTTGGATCGCGACCAGTGGCATAGGCGTTTGGTGCTGGGTCATCAATCAAATAGATTTTTGGCATTGGTATTCCTGAAGCAATGCTTAGGTTTTCAACAATATTCCAAACATCATAGGCTTGATCTTTTGAAAGCTCGACCGCACCAGTGCTAGCAAGAACAACTTTGTCAGCCACAAAGTAGCTGATTGTGCAGTAGATGATAGAGATTATTGCTCCTAAAATTAAGGAACCTTCAAGGGTAAGACCGGAATTGATACCAAAGATTGTAATAATAGCGATGATGATCGCAGAAAAAAGGGTGACTAGCACCCAAGTTTTCCGTTTGTTTGACGCAATCTGCGCGTACATAAATTAGAACTTTACTTCAGGAGTTTCATTTACCTCATCTGGTGCATTAAAGAAGTCGTATTTTTTAAATCCCAGCATTCCGGCCACAAGCGTGTTTGGGAATACTTCTTTCTTGGTATTGAAATCACGGCATTGTGAATTGTAAAATCGTCGTGATGCCTGAATTTTGTCCTCAGCGTCAACCAGCTCTTTTTGCAAATGCATAAAGTTGTTTGAAGCTTTTAGATCCGGATAATTTTCGGAAACTGCAAACAGTGACTTTAGGGCACCAGTCAGCATGTTTTCTGCCTGTGCATGTTCTGCTGGCCCTTGTGCCTGCATGGCATTGCTTCGCGCCTCGGTTACTTTTGTAAATACGCTATCCTCGTGCTTGGCATAACCTTTTACAGTATTTACCAGGTTTGGGATTAAATCGTATCGTCGCTTTAGTTGAACTTCAATGTCTGACCACGCTTCATCTACTCTGTTTCGCAATCGGATTAGTCCGTTGAACACCGTGATTAGCCAAAGGGCCACAATAACGACAACGGCTATTAAAATATACCAAAATATCATCATATTTTTTTTTGTTAATTTGATTGTAAAGTTAATTTAGAATACACTACTATTCTAGTGTTTTAGTCATAAAAAGTCAATTTATGAACATTCCAGACCATATATTTAAAGCGTATGATATTCGGGGTTTGTTAGCTGAAGTATCAACGGAAATTGCCAGTCAGGTTGGAATCGCAGTTGTTAAAAAAACAGGAGCAAAGATTGTGGTTGTTGGGCGTGATATGCGTAAAACAAGTCCAGAACTTGCTCAGGCTGTGATTGATGGAATCACCGAGGCTGGAGCTGATGTCCGTGACATTGGGATGTGTACAACTTCGATGTATAACTTTGCAGTTTCATCGTACGGTGAAGTTGACGCCGGAGTTATGATTACAGCTTCTCATAATCCTTCCGAATATAACGGAATTAAAATGGCATTAAGAACTGGTGAGCCGATTTCGGGGACAGAGATTCTGGAAATGATAAGGGCAGGTCTAGATACAGATAGCGAAAATAAAGGATCTGTCAGTAAATTTGAAATTCTTGATGATTATCTAAATAAGTTTATTGAATTATCCGGAGTTGCAGACTTATCTGGCACAAAAATTGTTGTTGATTATGGAAATGGAATGGCGTCAGTTAGTATTCGACCGCTTTTAAAAAGACTTGGTGCAGAGGTTGTAGAACTTTACGCCGAACCGGATGCGGATTTTCCAAACCATGAAGCAAATCCTGCCAAGGAAGAAACTTTGATTGATATTAAAAAGAAAGTTATCGAAGTTGGAGCTGATTTTGGAATAGCGACAGATGGCGATGGTGACAGAATCGCGTTTATTGATGAAACCGGAAACAGTATTCGTGGTGATCAAACTTTAGCGATTTTGGCAGAAAGTATATTACGGGACAAACCAGGATCAAAAATCATTGTGTCGCCAAACCATGGTTGGGCACCGATGGATATGATTAAAAGTGTCGGTGGAGAATTGATAAATTGTCGAATAGGACGCACCTTTATAATTAAATTAATGCGCGAAACTGGCGCCGCTGTGAGCGGTGAGGTTTCCAGTCATTTCTTTTTTGAAGAAACAAATGGGCTGGAATCGATTGATTATGCTTTTTTGCTGGTTGCCAATGTTTGGAAAAAGTCGGGGAAAAAGTTTTCAGAATTAGCAGACCCACTTAGAACTTATTTTAATTCAGGTGAAATCAATCAAGAAATTAAGGATAAAGAAGCGGTTTTAAAAGCTATTGAAGATAAATATGCGTCAGTTGCAACCGTGGTTGATAGAATAGACGGAATTCGTTGTGAATTTAATCGCGATTGGTGGTTTATAATTCGCCCATCAAATACTGAGCCGATTCTACGATTAACGCTGGAGGCTAAAAGTCAAGAATTGCTAGACGAGAAAACCGCAGAATTGAAAAGCTTTTTGAAATAACTATGATCGGTGTTTTTGATTCCGGGGTTGGTGGCTTGACGATTTTGAAATCAATTCACAAAAAGTTGCCGGAATATTCAACAATTTATTTAGGCGATAATGCGCGGGCGCCTTATGGAGATTTGTCCCAAGAGCAAATAACCGCTTACACCTGGGAAGGTGTGCGGTTTTTGTTTGAGTCGGGCTGTTCACTTGTAGTTTTGGCTTGTAATACGGCTTCAGCTCAAGCATTGCAAACCATTCAGCAAGAGTATTTACGACCAGATTCCGGTAAGAAAGTTTTGGGGATTATAAGGCCAACAGTTGAGGCGATGTCTGAGCTTGGGCAAGAAAGAGGCAACTTAGTTACCAATGAGGTAACTAAGTTGCCTCAAATTAAGGCTTTGGGGATTTTTGCAACGCAAGCAACAGTTGATTCGGAAATCTATTTGGATGAATTCAAAGATCAAAAATCAGAATTAGAAATTTATCAACAAGCTTGTCCGGGTTGGGTGATGATGATTGAAAATGGTGAAGATAAAAATAAAGCTTTGGAAATAATAAAAGCCGATATTGATAAATTATTCAGTCAAAACTCAACAATAGATGCAGTGCTTTTGGCTTGCACCCACTATCCGTTTTTCCATGATCAAGTTGTACAATCATTGCCAGCCGGTATAAAAGTTTTTGATCAGGGCGATTTGGTAGCAGACAAATTAGTTGATTACATCAAACGTCATACGGAGATTAATGATCAACTCGACAGAACATCAAAAAGGCAATTTTTCACTACCGGCAAGGCGGAGCATGTTTCAAAAGTTGCAGAAACAATTGTCGGAGAGAAGATCGACTTTGAGCACATTGATTTGAACGCTGAATCACGCTAGAATAGGAGCATTATGATTTGGACGATTATTGTATTTTTATTAGTGCTTTCTGTGCTGGTTTTAGCACACGAGTTTGGCCACTATTCAATGGCTAAAAAGTTTGGCGCTAAAGTTGAAGAGTTTGGTATTGGGTTTCCGCCCAGGCTTTATTCTTGGGACGGTAAAGACGGAATGAAATGGTCAATAAATTGGATTCCAATTGGTGGATTTGTAAAAATTAAAGGTGAAAGTGGGGAAGATAAAAATGAACCAGATTCTTTTGCACGCAAACCGCTTTATGCTCGTTTTATAATTTTAGTTGCCGGGGTGATGATGAACTTGATTGTGGCTGTGATTTTTATCACTATTTCTTTAAATTTTGGTGTGCTGGCAATTACCGAAGGCGCTGACAAGTCAAACTTAATGATTTCCGACGAATCAGTAATGATAACCCAAATACTGCCCGGTTCACCAACTGAGCAAGCCGGGATAGAAGTTGGCGATAAGCTTGTTTCGATAAATAGTCAGGTTTTTGATTCAGGCGAGGCGGCTCGAACTTTTTTATCAAGTAGTGACACAGATAGCGTATTTGAGTTTGTAGTGGATAGAAACGGTGAACAATTATCTTTTAATATTGTTCCGACTTACATTGATGAAATTAGCCAAATGGGAGTGGGCGCCGCAATCACTGACGCAGGGATTGTTAGATATCCTTGGTATATTACGCCAGTTCGAGGTGTCCAGGATACTTATTATTACACAAGCGCAACTGTTGTTGGTTTTTACGATATTATTTCAGGATTATTCACCGGCAACGACGCTTATAAGCAGGTTTCAGGTCCGATTGGCATCGCGACAGTAACAGGCGAGGTGATTGAGCTTGGTTTCGCAAATGTACTAAGGTTTGCCGCAATTTTATCTATCAGTTTAGCGGTATTGAATATTTTGCCATTCCCGGCCCTTGATGGAGGGCGCTTGGTATTTGTGGTAATCGAAGCAATTCGACGTAAGCCAATTAGTGCAAAAATTGAGGCAGTGGTTCACAATTTTGGCTTTTTAGTGTTAATTTTGGTAATAATACTAGTAACTTATAAGGATATAATGAATTTGTTATGAGATCTGATCTTGAAAAATTAAAAGACGAATTTTTAGATGCTGTTAAAGATGTATCTGATTCTTTAAAGCTAGAAGAGCTTCGGGTTGAATACCTGGGTCGCAAGGGCAAGCTTTCCAACATAATGAAACAGCTTCCCGAAATTGCAGAAGGAGCCAGAAAAGAAATGGGACAGTTTGCCAACGAGATTAAAACCAGCATTGAATCATCTTTTAGTGCAGCTGAACAATCATTGCGTGAACGCGAGGCGCACGGAAAATCAGAAAATGAATGGATTGATATTACAGCTCCGGGCCAGGCTCCAGAAATTGGGCATATGCATCTAACCTCTCAAGCCATTGAAGAGGTAGACGAATTATTTTCTCGACTTGGTTTTGTCCGAGTGCGCCACCCTGAAGTAGAGTGGGATTGGTATGCTTTCGAGTCACTCAACATGCCTAAAACTCATCCGGCCCGCGATGAATGGGAAACTTTTTTTATGGCCGATGGTGACAAAGTTTTGGAAGGTAAGAAAGGAAAGGTTGTACTTACTCCGCATACCAGTAATGGCCAAGCGCGGGAAATGGAACGAGGACGAATACCAATTCGCATGATTAATATTAACAAGTGTTACCGCCGGCAGTCCGATGTTACACATGCACCAATGTTTCATCAGTTTGAAGGGTTAATGATCGATGAAAAAGTAACAATTGCTGAGTTGCGTGGCGTACTCGATTTCTTTGCGCAAAACTTCTTTGGTCCAGAGAGAAAGACTCGTTTGCGTCCGCACCATTTCCGTTTTACAGAGCCTAGCTTTGAAATAGATATAACCTGTGAAGTTTGCGGTGGCGTGGGTAAAATTGAAGAGATAAAATGTCGAATGTGCAAAGAAGGCTGGTTGGAACTTGGCGGTGCTGGCATGGTCCATCCAAATGTTATAAAAGCTGGCGGACTTGATCCAGAAAAATACAGTGGTTTTGCTTTTGGCTGGGGAGTAGAAAGAACAATGATGATGAAGTCCGGTCTCAACATCGATGACATCAGAATCCTCTACAGAAACGATCTAAGGTTTTTGAAGCAATTTTAATATGAATATTTTAGCCAGTTATAAATGGATTAAAGAGTATTTAAAAACAGATGCAAGTTCGGAAGATTTTGCTTTTGAATTGACTCAAAAAGCTTTTTCAGTGGAGCGAATTTTAAAAATGCGTGAATTGCTATCCGGAATTGTAGTTGGCGAGATCTTGGAGATTAGCGACCACCCTAATGCTCAAAAACTTCATTTAGCCAAAGTTAATATTGGTAAATCCGAACCGCTTAATTTGATTTTTGGTTCAATGGCCGAGATGCAGGTTGGTATGAAGGTGCCGGTAGCAGTTGCCCCTTGTACAATGCCAGACGGTAAAAAGATTGAAAAAAGAACAATGCGAGGCGAAGTATCAGAAGGAATGCTTTGCTTGGACCAAGAGTTAGGGTTTTTGTCGTCAGGCGTAAGTATTCGCAAGTTCGAGAGCCAGGTTGATAATGGGACACCGCTTGTGGAGGCGCTTGACATGGATGATTATGTTTTCGACATCGAAGTCACCACAAACAGGCCAGATGCAATGAGTATTATTGGTCTTGCTCGCGAAGGCAGTGTTGTGACTGGCGACGCGTTTAAATTTGATCAACCAAGCTTGCCAAATAGTGGTGAAGGTAAAAATATCTCTGTTCAAGTTGATGAACAAGATTTGTGCTCAAGATATATGGCGGTTGTCGTTGATGGCGTAAAGGTTGGTCCGTCGCCAATGTGGCTTCAGTCAAAATTACTACTTGCCGGGCACAGACCGATAAATAATATTGTCGACATTACAAATTATATTTTGCATGAATATGGCCAGCCACTGCATGCCTTTGATTACGATAAAGTAGACGGTCAACAAATTATTGTTCGTAAAGCCAAAGATGGCGAAAAAATAGTAGCACTCGATGAAGTTGAATATCAGTTAACTAAAAATGATTTGGTTATTGCTGACCAAAATAAACCAATCGCAATCGCCGGTGTGATGGGAGGGCAGGAATCGGGTACCTGGGAAAAGACTACGACAATTATTTTTGAAGCAGCAACATTTGATCCTGTGAGTGTTCGTAAAACTGGTCGAGGACTGAATCTATTTTCTGACTCACAGCTATTATTTGAAAAAGGACTTTCAACTAAAGCTACAGAATTTGCATTGGCAAAAGCGGTTGAGTTAACTCTCGAAATCGCTGGCGGTAGTGTTGCTTCGGAAATTATTGATGTTCAAGCAGGGGAATATTCTGCGCCTGTTTTCGGTATAAAACCTCAGAAAGTTCGTGATTTAATGGGTGTAGATATTGAAGACGATGAAATGGTTAATATTTTAATGAAGCTTGGTTTTATAGTAACTGCTGGTAGCGGTGAGTTTACAATAACGGTTCCGTATTGGCGTGATCATGACATTGAAGGGCCGGTTGATTTAGCCGAGGAAATAGCTCGCATTTACGGTTATCAAAATATCAAGCCGTCGCTTCCACTTAGCCCACAGCCAAATTATGCTGGTGATATGGATTTAGTTTGGGAGGGGAACACCAGAAAGTTTTTAGTGAGTGTTGGCTATACGGAATTATACGGTTACTCATTTGTTTCTGAACAGGATTTGGTGCGTTACGATTTGGATCCCGAGAAGGCAATGAAGGTTTACAACCCACTTTCGGCTGAACTGACCCATATGCGAACATCGCTCATGCCGTCTTTGCTGAAAGATATCAGATCAAACCAAGGACACACTCCAAGCGGTAAAGTGTTTGAAATTTCAAGAGTTTACATTACGCGCGCTGACGATCTTCCGGAAGAGCGAACACAATTAGTGTTCGGGGAGTTTGGGACAAGAAATGTTGAACAATCATTCTTGAACACAAAAGGTGTTCTTGAGACTTGGGCAGGCTCGGTTGGTTTGGAAATCAGTTTTGAAAGGTTAAATGACGACGCTTATTGGCATCAAGGCAGAAGTGCATCCATTCTTTATAACGGAAAAGATATTGGAATAATCGGCCAGGTTTCTGACAAATATCAATCAGCTTATGGTATTGATTGGCCGGTTATCGTGGCTTTGGTTGATTTCGCAGCTGTAGTTGACGCAATGCACAAATCAAAACATTACGAGGCTGTGTCAGAATTTCCAGCTATAATTCGGGACATTGCCGTTGTAATTGATGAAAGGTCAGAGTTTGCCGATATTGGTAAGCTGATTGCCAGCCAAGGTGAGTTAATTGAATCAGTAGATGTTGTTGATGTATACCGAGGTCAGGGGATTGATAAAGGAAAAAAGAGTATTACCTTGTCGATTGTTTTGCGAGCCAGAGATAAAACTTTGGAGTCCGGGGAAGCAGATGAAGTGATGAAGAAAATTCAAGATGTGCTTAAGGATAGGCTTGGGGCAGTAGTCAGGTAATATGGGTAAAAGGAGTGAAATGGGTGATAGGAGCGAAAAGACTAGTGAAATCTCGTGTGTCTGGTAGATATTATGAACAATTAATTGTTTGGCAGAGATCTGATGAGTTCTTGAAGTTAATTTATAAGACAACAGTGAGATTTCCAAGTGATGAGAAATTTGGTGTGACATCTCAACTGCGTCGAGCTGCTCTTTCAATTGTTTTAAATATTGTCGAAGGTCAAGCACGGGGTAGTAATAAAGACTTTAGACGATTTCTCATAATTGCAAGAGCGTCATTGGCAGAATGTACTTATTTGCTTGATTTTGCAAAAGAGCCGTTATATTCTAATTAAAAATGCGACATAGGCTATCATGTA